>NZ_JARRQY010000062.1:0-16851 GCF_037381185.1 Acidihalobacter sp. | reverse complement strand
TTGGGCTATATCCCGCCCGCAGAAGCTGAGGCAAACTACTATCGGCAACTCGGGCAGCCAATCCCCATTGCCGCTTAACTTAAACCCAACAGCCTCCGCGAAAACCGGGGCGGTTCACTCGACAAAGCTGGGCGTCACAATAGCGATATCCGATACCGTATCGGATATCGCTATTGTATCGGGTATCGATATCAGTTCGTTATATCGGCCCTTGACCCTGGTACGCGCACCACTACAGGCTTGGCTTAACCTCCGTTATATCGCCCCCCCTACCGACGAAACCACCGGCGCACACGCGTCCCTATCTCTGGGTCGCGCCAGAACAGATACGAGAGGCCGAGGGTCATCAGCACCACGATCACCGCCAGGCGCGTCCAGCCATCGAAGAAGCCCGCCAGGGTCATGATGCCGACCCCCATGCCCATGCGAGCCGGGAAACCGTGCCGACGCTCAGGCTCCATGCTGGCCATGCCTTCCTGCAAGAATCCGCGTAGATAGTCAAAGCGTTTCATCGGGTGTCTCCTATCGGTTGAACCGAATTGTGATGCCGGCCGGGCAACGCAGTTTTGGCGCAGTCGCCTCCTGGCGTCCGAGGCCTTCGGCGTGGAGTCTGGCCAGCTCGCGCGCCTGGAGGTGCAGGCGCTCTAGCTCGGCCTCTTTTTCGGCGATGAGCCGTTGAATCTGATCAAGGCTTTTCATGGCCTAGTCCGTTTGGTGGCCAAATCGAATCGTGATGCCACCGGCGTGCCCCTGGTGTGGCATCCGGTTGTGATCCCCGAGGGGATTGCGCCCCTTTTCCAGCTCGGCCGCTTTGTCGGCCAAGGGGCTACTGAAGCGCGCGCCGGTTGGCCCACTGGCACCACTACCTCCCCCGAAGCCATCCCGCGCTCCCTTGTCTGAGACACCGACACCGGCGCCTTCGATACCGTTACGCAGGCTCGCCCCGGCTCCTGTTCCAGCACCCCCGCCAAATGCCCGTACACGGTTAGCGAGGCCTCCGCCGGTCGTACCGACGCCGAAACCGGAAACGGCCCTGTCGCCTAGGCCACCAGCAATCTGTGACGCCATCGCCCCACCTCGGCCACGGAACGCATCGGAGGCGGCGCCAGACAGGGCCGAGAGGCCAGCGGTTGCCGCCGCGCCGATACCGGAACCGCGCGCCAGGTTCCCCAGGCTTCCGCCGAACTTGGCGGCGCCAATCGTCGAGTCTGCGGTTGTCATGGCCTTGGCTGCACCAGCCGCGGCAACGCCGGCGCCAGCAGCACCAAGAGCGCCGGCCGCTGCGCCGACAGAACCGAGACTCATCGACGGAGCACCGTTCATGAGGCTACCGGCCAGACCTGGCACCATCCAGGCGACAGTCCCCAGCAACAGAGCTTCGACGCCTATCTCAATGAACACCATCGGGCCTAGCGTGGTTTGGCCGCCATTGGCCAGATTCAGCGTGGAACCACTATTCCAGCTCGACCCCATGCTTTGAATCTCCGGTATCCAGGTGTTCCCCACATGCAAGGCCAGGCCGACAATGAGAAACAGGACGAAGATTTTCACCCCAACGCTGAACACATAACCGATGTACTTCTCGGCGAACGGCTGAGTCCAGCGCGAGCCATTGAAGGCCAGCATGAGCGCGCCGCCACCGACAGCGACATAGGCCTCTATCAGCGTAATGAGCACTTGTGCGGCGATCATCGCGAACGCCACCACGCACATCACGGCAGCGACCAGAACCGTGATCGACGCCATCACCCACGTCATGTTCGGGATTCCGAAACTCACGGGGGCGAGATGCGAGTTCCCGAAGGCGACGTACAGACTCTCGGCCAGTGAGATACCGGTCATGAATATATGGTTGAGGTCGAGCTGACCAGCCTGGAAAACGCCAGACCCGCCGCCGATCTTGATGGCGGCCGTGGCAAAACCATTCAGCACGTCCGGTATCCACGTTGGTGCGTACATCATCAAGAGGGCAAAGAAGCCGAGGCTAAGGAACTTCAGGAACGCTCCAGCGGCGAGGTCGCCAACCTCGCCGCCCTTGAGAGTCCGGTTGGCCGCCCACCACACATATTCGATCGTAGCGAGCGCGCCAAACGTGCCCACCCCCAGATGCAAACTATTGCCCAACCAGTTTGCCGTAGCCGATTGGAACGTCTGCTGGATGGCATCCAGTCCCATCGGCGCGGCATTCGCCATTGCCGGCGCCAGGGCCAGCGCAGCGGCAACAAAAGCGTGACGTGATTTCATCGTTCAGCCCCCTTGTACCGCGTAAGCGTTGCGGCACGCGGGTTCGTGCTGTGGCGCGTAGGTGGGACTGTCAATCTCAGCGCGAGTCAAGTGCTTGTCACACCAATGGAGCTGCGCCTTCATTGCGTCGGGATGCTTGGCGAACCATTGCATGGATTTACCGGCGTATGGGCCATGACTTTGATCGGCCGCATGGCTGCAACCGGACAGGCTAAACAAACCGATGCCAGCAACTATGGCGATACTGGCGAGCTTGCGAATTTTCATGATCTTTTCCTCGATATTGAGAATACGAAGGTCAATCGTGGAAGCGTTGCTACGCATCGCGATTAGCTACTGGGCGTGGAGGTTTCAGCATCCAATGGCTAGGCTGGATACAGGCACCGGTATGGGGATCAATCCAGTCGGCAGCACTAGGACCAACGTAGTGGCCTAACCGCATATCACCCTCGGGATCAGGGGTGTCGGGAAGGAAAACCAGGTATTTGGTGGCAGTCCGAGGCGGCCTGTCGGACACCTCATGCCAGGCGTCTTGCACACCAAGGCTACTGCAAGCGGCTGGTTTTTCAGGACTCACCGCTTCAACTGGCCTCGTCCTACTCTTGCGAATCAGATCAACAACAGCGGCGGCCGCATCGGCATCCCCCACGAGTACCTGAGCGATTTCACGGGCATGCGTTCGTATGTACCGCGCCGCGTCTTTGCCCAACCCTCCTGACACTATCTGAGCCTGGATATCGGCAGGCAGTGTTTGCGCGATACCAACGGCTGCCGAGACTGACAAATCGCCGCGTTCTACCGCCTCAATGAGTGCAGGGCTCCCCAGCTCACGCACTTTCCTGGCGCTCGTAATGCTCCGGTCGCTAATCCCCATCAGTTCACCCGCCTGGCGCTGAGATACGCCGACGGTGTTGGGGTTTCTTATGGGCTCAGCTTGAGTACTACCAGTCGGATGGCCATTCCGCAAAGGTGCAGATTTGCTTTCATTACCAGCTTTGCCGGCCGCGTTTCGATTCCCTTTCGGGGCGCCTCGCGCCAATGTGGCGATCGTCGCCGCCACCATCGCTCGCTGCGAACTTGTTAGATGTCGTCGGCGCAAATTTTGGGACACGACGAACGCCACCGGGTCCTTGCCGCGGAACTTCCTGCGCGGCGGATCGATACCCAACTCGATACACGCACGCTGGCGATGTTTCCCGTCGAGTATTTTGCCTTGATAGACATGAATCGGTTCCCTTACCCCATTTTAGGCGATGTCGTCCCGCAATGCCTCGTACTGATCCTGGGTCATCGACGGGAACAGTTCAGCGAGCGGGTGAATTTCAAACAAGGCACCGGCAGTGATCGTTTGACCACTGTCGAAACAGCGCCGGCGGATTTCTGCCGGTGCAGCCATGAAAGCATCGACCAGATCAGTCGGCACTATCCCTGACGAAACCAGGGCATTGACTATTGAATCTCCAGAGTGGCACGTATTCATCTTGTCGCCCTCAGTTGAAGAAACCCAGATTGGCAGGGCCTTGGGCGGGAATGATGGTGTCGGTTGTGCCCCCTGTGCCTTGGTTCAGGTTCGGCATAGCGTTGCCGCCGTGCGCGTTCCAGTTCTGCGCGTCGGCATTCGCGTTCGCTGTCGCCGTTGCCTGTTGTTTGTCCTGGAGCTGCTGGTGCTCCATCTGCAGCGCATGGGCGGTGTGCAGTTGCTGGCTGAGCGATTGGAGCGCCTGGACACTCGTCGCCGCGATCTGGTTGCCGGCCTGGAGCACAGCCTTTCGCCCGCTGGCGGAGTTGCCCGCCTCGGCGATGCTGTTGAGCGCCTGACTGAGCGTGCTAAATCCGTTCGTGCCGAGTCCCGATAGCTGCAAATACTGTTTTACCTGGGCGGTGTAGTTCGAGCGCCAGGTGCCGATCTGTTTTGACATGTCGGCGGCGAGTGGGTTGCCGTTCTGCTGCATGGTGTTGAGCGAGTTTTGCGCGGCATACGAAATGCCCTCGGCGGCGGAGACTGTCTGCGCAAGCTGCGATAGCGCCGACTGTGCGGATGACCACGATCCGCTGCCTAGGTTCGCCATGTTGATGACCTGGTTTTCGAGCTGCTGGAGCTGTGTGGCTACCTCGGTCGCTTGCTTGGCGTACTGCTCGGTCGCCGTGATTTCCTGCACGACCTGTTCGGGCCAAGTCGAACCAGCAAACTCGGAAACCGCGCGAGCCTGTGGGATCACACACAGAGCGATGGCGAAAGCCAGGAACAATGGGTGCATTATCTTCATCGACGGCTCCCCTGCATGTCATAGGTGGGCAGAGAGGGGTCTAGATCCTGGGAGGTATCTCTATTCAAGCCTTGGATAAGCTCGCGGGACAGCCTCATTTTCGCCGCCTCCCATGTCTCGCCAGGCCGAGCATGCCTCTCCACATACTTGTCATTGAAGGCCTGACGGCGCGGGCTATTGTGTTTTGATGTGTCTGCTAATGCCCTCGAATTCGCGCGTGGGCGCGCACGAGTAACATCAGTTATAGGTACATCAGGGATACGTGGGGTTTCTGTAATACGTATATGGCCGGGCCAACCATCGACGGCTAACCCGGCTATGGTTCCGTCTGGCTGGAGTGGCTCATCGTGGACGGTGTGAACCCACTCTATTCGTCCACCGGTGGCGCGCACTTTGATCGATCGATACAGGCCTAGCTGCTCTAGGTAGCGACGCATACGGTTCCACTTGTCTCGACCTATGCGCAGCGTGCGCAGCATGGGACCAATCCGTACTTCCCAACCGTCACTATGGCCTAGTATCCAAATCAGCACTCCCAGCGTGTCCAACTGTCCATCCGTCGCAAGGCGATCTATGGTGCGGCGTGGGATGCGTGCATAAGGGTCACGCCTCTGCGCAACCCTGATGATGCCCCGAGGGTTTTCGTTCATGGCCGCACCCTCTCAGATCGAACAGATAGAGGCGCCTTACGCGGCCGACCACGCCCGCGCCTCTGAGGGCTCGATTCAGACTGGGATTCAGATTGAGCCTGGGGCTTAGGGCGTGGCTCAGCGTCAGGAGTAGCGCGGCTGTCTCCAACCGAGAGCCAGTCCATGATCGCATCGTATTCCCCGACGAGTTGTCGGCCGATCCATCGGGCTGGGTAACCCCGGGCCATCAGATCCGGCAACGCCCGGTAGAATGTCGATCGCGCGATATTCAGCGCGGCCGCATGATCCCCAATGCGGTTCAGTATGCGGGGTGAATCCATGTCGCACCTCGTGCAGATGTGCAGTCGAGGTACGACAGCCAGTCGTCACCCCGGCTGCATGCCATTCGTTATGCCGCTTACGCGGCTACTCAGGTCATGCAGTCGGAGGATTGCGCGGAGGGCGCCGGGAAGAATCTGTACGTGAGGGGATAACCGAAGTTGATTCTCCGGAGGAGAGCAAACGTCTAGGCAAGATGCGCACTAGCGTTGGCTTGAGCGACAGGATGAGTTGTATCGCCCCGCGAAATATACATAGAGCTAAGCCACCGATAGCCAAATACCCTACCGCGACCAACGCTAACACCCCGAAATGGGGTATCAAGGCCAAACTTAGCGCCACAAGCACCGCGAGCATCCATAGACGCTCTTTGCCCAACGAAGGACGTTCATTATCGGAGCGCCAGCGGTACACGACAAAAACCGCAGTCACCACCAACCCGACAAGCCCCCCTAGGCTGGAAATCAAGAGTCCGTCGGCACCCATCCGCGCTAGGACCGTGACTTGCATTAGGGTTCCGCACGCGAGTAGCCACATTAATCGTGGCCGTCGCGCGAACGTCAACGCATCGAGCCGCGCGAAAACACCAGAATCGGAGCCAGAAACGCTATGGCAATGGGTCAGTTGCATGCTTATAGAAATACAACATGCGGATCACCGGCGCAACAAATGTCACCAGATATGGGGCCGATGTCCTCCGCTCCACTGGCGCTCCAGAAACAGGCAAGCACCAAAAAGCACTAGTGAGCACGAATAGGACGCATTGAGACTAACGCTCCACTGGCGCTCCACTGAATTGCCGTGAACCAGCAATAACCACACATTAATAATGGTTTATTAGAAACAAAAAAACCCAGCCAACATGCTGTATTGACTGGGTTTTCTGTATATGGCGGAGAGAGAGGGATTCGAACCCTCGATGGAGCTTTTGACCCCATACTCCCTTAGCAGGGGAGCGCCTTCAGCCTCTCGGCCATCTCTCCGTGATTCGCTTTACACTCCGAACCCGGCACCCGATTTCGGGGGGCGTGTCCGGCGACCGTATCGGTCGAGGGGCGTAAGGATACCCGCCCTTATCTAATAGGTAAACCCATAATCAATCGGACTCGTCGCCAGCCGGCTCCGTAGTGTCCTGATGTATGCGCTGGTAGACCTCTTCGCGATGCACGGTGACATCACGCGGCGCCTTTATGCCAAGACGCACTTGGTTACCCTTGACCCCCAGTACCGTGATGGCGATATCGTCGCCTATGATGAGCGTTTCACCCACCCGCCGCGTTAAAATCAGCATCCCAAGCCTCCTGCCTGTTCCGATTCGACAATACCCGTGTCCATGGGTCAGGTTCCAGCCGAATCGACTCTCTCCTCCGGTGGCCCCGCAAGTTCGAAGGCATCATGCAACGCACGCACCGCGAGTTCGAGGTACTTTTCCTGGATGATGACAGAAATTTTAATCTCTGAGGTGGAAATCATCAGAATATTTACGCCTTCGCGCCCCAGCGCCTCGAACATCGTGCTGGCGATACCGGCGTGCGAGCGCATGCCCACGCCCACCAGCGAGACCTTCGCGATGCGCGTATCGCCGCGCACTTCGTTCGCTTTCAGCTCACTGGCCGCGTCGCGCAAACGTTCAAGCGCACGTTCGTAGTCGTTGCGGTGCACGGTGAACGTGAAGTCGGTAAGGCCGTCGGCACCGACATTCTGCACGATCATGTCGACTTCGATATTGAGCGCCGAAACCGCGCCGATGATCTTGTAGGCCACACCGGGGTGGTCCGGCACGCCGGTAATCGTGAGTTGCGCTTCATCGCGACTGAAGGCGATACCGGAAATCAGCGCGTCTTCCATATCCTCGTCCTCGAAAGTAATCAGCGTACCGGGCCCATCGACGAAAGTCGAAAGCACCCGCAGGGGGACGTTGTACTTGCCGGCGAACTCCACCGAGCGAATCTGCAGCACCTTGGAGCCGAGGCTGGCCATCTCCAGCATTTCCTCGAAGGTGATGCGATCAAGCCGTCTGGCGTCGCTCACGACCCGCGGATCCGTGGTGTAGACACCGTCCACGTCCGTGTAGATCTGACACTCGTCGGCACCGAGCGCCGCAGCCAGCGCGACCGCCGTGGTATCCGAACCGCCGCGGCCCAGCGTGGTGATGTTGCCCTGCTCGTCCACGCCCTGGAAACCGGCGACCACTACCACGCGCCCCTTGCCCAGGTCGTCGCGGATACGCCCCTGTTCGATGGTGCGGATGCGGGCCTTGTTGAACTCGCTGTCGGTCAGGATATGCACCTGCGAGCCGGTGTACGAACGGGCCGGACAACCCAGGCGGGACAAGGCCATACTCAACAGCGCGATGGTGACCTGCTCGCCGGTGGACAGTAAGACGTCGAGTTCACGGCCTCGGGCCTGTGGATGCACCGCATCGGCCAGTTCCAGCAGGCGGTTGGTCTCGCCCGACATCGCCGACACCACCACGACCAGATCGTCACCCTGATCACGAAACGCCTTGATCTTGCGCGCCACATGCTCGATGCGCTCGGTCGTGCCGACCGACGTGCCGCCATATTTTTGAACAATCAGTGCCATACAGGCTCCATGGAATCACACCTCAAAGGGAGGTTCAGCGTCCTTGCTAGACCGCGCTCTGGGCCAGTTGTTCGGAGATCCAGTCCGCGACCGACGCCAGCGCGGTATCCAGTTTCTCCGGTTCATTGCCGCCGGCCTGCGCCATGTCAGGCCGGCCACCGCCCTTGCCGCCGACCTGGCGGGCGACATGGTTGATCACGTCGCCAGCGCGAATCTGTGCAGTTTCGCTCTTGGTCACACCGGCCACCAGGGTGACCCGTCCGTCCTCGCCGGCCGCGCCGAGCACGACCACCGCACGACCGAGCTGATCCTTGAGCCGGTCCAGCGTCTCGCGCAGGGCCTTCGCATCCAGTCCATCGAGACGCGCGGCCAGCACCTTCAAGTCGCCGACGCTTTGCGCCTGTGCGGTCAGATCCGTGCCGACCTGCGCGGCCAGCTTGCTGCGCGCCTCTTCCAGCGCGCGTTCGAGCTGGCGCGAACGCTCCACCAACTGGCGCAGCTTGTCGTCAACGTCGTCGCGGGCGGACTTGAGCAGCTCGGCGATCGCGCCGAGCCGCGACTCGTTGTCCTCGACCAGCTGCAGCGCCTGTTCGCCGGAAACGGCCTCGATGCGGCGTACGCCCGCGGCAACACCGCCTTCGGAGATGATCTTGAACAGCCCGATGTCGCCGACGCGGCGCACGTGCGTACCGCCGCACAACTCTGTGGAAAATCCGATGTTGAGCACGCGCACCTCGTCGCCGTACTTCTCGCCGAACAGCGCGCGTGCGCCGCTGCGCTTCGCCTCATCCAGCGACATCACGCTGGCATCGGCATCGAGGTTCTCGCGAATCTGCGCGTTGACGATGTGCTCGACCTCGCGCAATTGCTCCGGCGTGACCGCCTGATAGTGGGCGAAATCGAAACGCAGCCGTTGGGGCGCGACCAGCGAACCCTTCTGTTCGACGTGGTCACCCAGCACCCGGCGCAACGCTTCGTGCAGCAGATGGGTGGCGGAGTGGTTGAGTACGATGGCCTGACGGCGCGCACCATCCACCCTCGCCTCCACGCGGTCGCCGATGCGCAAGGCGCCTTGTTCCAGGCGACCCAGATGGCCGTGCGCTTCGCCGAACTTGCGCGTATCGCTGACGGCGAAGCTCATGCCCTCGGCCTGCAATTCGCCGGTATCGCCGACCTGCCCGCCGGACTCGGCGTAGAACGGCGTACTGTCGAGCACCACGACGCCTTCGTCGCCCGCTTCCAGCGCCTCGACCTGCGCGCCGTCCTTGAGCAACGCAACGACGATGCCCTCATCTTCCAGGTGTTCGTAACCGACGAACCGGGTCTTGCTGTCGAACTTCACGCCGGCGCCGTAATCGGCCTCGAAACGGCTCGCCGCACGCGCCTTGGCCCGCTGCGCCTCCATCTCGCGCTCGAAGCCCTGCATGTCGAGTTCCAGATTCTGCTCGCGCGCGATATCCGCGGTCAGATCGACCGGAAAACCGTAGGTGTCGTAGAGGCGGAAGATCAGCTCGCCGGGCAGGCGCCGGTCAGGCAGGTTGCGCACCGCCTCCTCCAGCAGCCGCAGGCCGTTCTCCAGCGTTTCCGCAAAACGCTCCTCCTCCTGCGCCAGCACCTGTTCCACCCTGGCCTCGGCTTCGGCCAGTTCGGGGTAGGCCTTCCCCATCTCGGCCACCAGCGGCACGACCAGGCGGTAGAAAAAGGGTTCGCGCAGACCGAGCCGGTGCCCGTGGCGCGCGGCGCGGCGGATGATGCGGCGCAGCACGTAGCCGCGCCCTTCGTTGGAGGGCACCACGCCGTCCGTGATCAGAAAGCTGCACGAGCGGATGTGATCGGCAATGACTCGCAGCGACGGGTTGTCGAGCGTATCCAGTCCGGCCAGTTCGGCCACGGCGCGCATCAGGTTCTGGAACAGGTCGATCTCGTAATTGCTGTGCACACCCTGCAGCACCGCCGCCAGACGCTCCAGCCCCATGCCGGTATCGACCGAGGGCTTGGGCAGCGGCGTGAGCGTGCCCTCGCGGTCACGCTCGTACTGCATGAAGACCAGATTCCAGATCTCGATGTAGCGGTCGCCATCCTCCTCGGGCGTGCCCGGGGGACCGCCGGCGACCTCGGGGCCGTGATCGTAGAAAATCTCGGTACACGGACCACAGGGGCCGGTATCGCCCATGGTCCAGAAGTTGTCGCTGTCATAGCGCTTGCCGCCGGGCTTGTCGCCGATACGCGTGAAACGCGCCGGATCGACGCCGACCTCCTTGAGCCAGATGTCCGCGGCCTCGTCGTCGTCGGCATATACGGTGACCCACAGCTTGCCGGCCGGCAGCCCGAGTTCCTCCGTCAGGAAACGCCAGGCATAGCCGATCGCCTCGCGCTTGAAGTAGTCGCCGAAGCTGAAGTTGCCCAGCATTTCGAAGAAAGTGTGATGCCGCGCGGTGTAGCCGACGTTCTCCAGGTCGTTGTGCTTGCCGCCGGCGCGCACGCAACGCTGCGCGGTCGTGGCGCGCGTGTAGGAGCGGCGGTCCTCGCCCAGGAAAACGTCCTTGAACTGCACCATGCCGGCTGCAGTGAACAGCAGCGTCGGGTCGTTGCCGGGCACCAGCGAGCTGGACGGCACGATTTCGTGGCCGTTCGCCCGGAAGAATTCGAGAAATCTGCTGCGCAGTTCTGCACTCGTGATCATGTCGGTCCGTCAATCGTCAGCCGCGTCATCGACATCCGCCAATGCGCGCAAGTTGTCCACTCCGAAGCCCCGCTGCTGCATGTGCCGCAGCCGCTTCGCTCGCTCCTGAAAATCCGCCGGCGGCGCACCGCCAAAGTGCCGCCGGTAATAGTTGCGGGCGACTTCGTCCCAATCGCCCTCGTATTCCGCCAACGCCCGCTCGATACAAGCCGCATCGACGCCGCGCTGGCGCAGCTCGGCGCCGATTCTCACCGGTCCGTAACTGCGTTCGGCCCGGCTACGCACGTACGACTCCGCGTAGCGGGTGTCGCTCTGCAAGCCCTCAGCCCGAAGTTCGCCCAGCGTGTGAGCGATCTCCGTATCCGAAAACCCCCTACCGCGCAGCTTGGCGCGCAGCTCGGCCTGCGCGTGTTCACGCCGCGCGAGCAGACCGATGGCAACATCGCGCGGCGTACGTTCGCTATCTGATCTCAAACCGCATCAGACTCCGCACACCGGCTTTCAGGCATCGACTTCCTGTTCGGCATTGGTCGTCTCATCGCTGCGCTTGGGCAACAGACGCTCGCGCAGCGTACGGTCGATCTCGCCAGCCATCTCGGAGTGTTCCTTCAGGAAATTGCGGACGTTGTCCTTACCCTGCCCGATGCGCTCGCCGTTGTAGCTGTACCAGGCCCCGGACTTTTCCACCAGCCCCTCGCGCACTCCGAGTTCGATCAGCTCACCTTCGCGCGAAATGCCCTCGCCGTAGAGGATCTCGAACTCGGCTTGGCGGAACGGCGGCGCCACCTTGTTTTTGACCACTTTGACGCGGGTTTCGTTGCCGATGACCTCGTCGCCCTTCTTGATCGCGCCCACGCGGCGGATGTCCAGGCGCACCGAGGAGTAGAACTTCAACGCGTTGCCGCCGGTGGTCGTCTCCGGGCTGCCGAACATCACGCCGATCTTCATACGGATCTGGTTGATGAAGATCACCAGCGTATTGGAACGTTTGATGTTGGCAGTCAGCTTACGCAGCGCCTGCGACATCAGGCGCGCCTGCAGCCCGACGTGGGAATCACCCATTTCGCCTTCGATTTCGGCCTTCGGCGTCAACGCCGCTACCGAATCGATCACCACCAGATCAACCGCGCCTGAGCGCACCAGCATGTCGGAGATTTCAAGCGCCTGCTCGCCGGTATCCGGCTGCGACACCAGCAGGTCATCGACCTGCACGCCGAGCTTCTCGGCATAGACCGGATCGAGCGCATGCTCGGCGTCGACGAAGGCGCAGGTGCCGCCCTGACGCTGGCACTGGGCGATAGCCTGCAGGGTGAGCGTGGTCTTGCCCGAAGACTCCGGCCCGTAGATCTCGACCACGCGACCGCGCGGCAGGCCGCCGACGCCCAGAGCAATATCCAGCGCGAGGGAGCCGGTGGAGACCACGGATATATCACGCGTGGCGGCAGCGTCGCCCATGCGCATGACGGACCCCTTGCCGAACTGCTTCTCGATCTGGCCAAGGGCCGCTGCGAGGGCCTTCTTGCGATTCTCGTCCACCTGTGGAGCCTCCTAGCGCTTCAACTGCCGAATGGGTAAAAAAGGTTAAAGATTATTCCATACTTCCTGCGCCCCATAAACCGCTCAGCCATGGGATCGATAGCGTTCCACGATGCGGTAGCACACGCCGTGCTCGCCGCTCACCGACTCCATCAGCGCGAAGCCGTGCGAACGCCACACTACCGGCGGCAACTTCAATCCGTCGGGTACGTGCCGCCGTACCCGACGGGCGAGCGTGACATGGGGGGAAAACGCACGCGTCTCCGCGACGATTCCGCACTCGGCGAGCACTCCGGCCAACTCCCGCGCCAGGGCGGACAGCCCGGCCGGCACTCCGTCCGGGCCCAGCCACAGCACGCCTGCCCGGTTGAAACAGCCCAGGTGCATCAGACTCATATCGATATCCGGCGTGTCGAGCCGCTGCGCCTTTTCACGCAGGCAAGCCAAGCCTTCTCCGACCACGCCCCCGACGAATGCCAGCGTCAGATGCAGATTGCCGACCGGCACTCTGCGTCCAAGCCCCGGCGGCAAGCCCTGCAGCGCCGTTTCGAGTTCGCGCAGGGTCCGACGCTCCGGCAGGGCCGCGAAAAAAACCCTGGTGAGACGCTCCTCCGGGGAACCGGCCGACATATCGCTCAGACACCTCCCAGCCGGTCGATCACCCCCCGCAGCGCAACGCTCACCGCCGCACGCCTGACCGCCTCACGATCGCCGGGCAAGCGGCAATGCAAAGTCTGCGTGTCGCCGCCCTCACCGCTGAAACCGAACCATACGGTCCCCACCGGCTTTTCGGCAGAACCACCATCCGGCCCGGCAATCCCGCTGACCGCCACCGCCACATCGCCGTGTCCGGCGCGCAGTGCGCCTTCGGCCATGGCCGCCACGCATTCGCCGCTGACCGCGCCGTAGCGTTCGATCAGCGCTACGGGAACATCCAGCATGTCGTGTTTGGCATCGTTGCTGTATGTCACGAAACCACGCTCGAACCAGGCTGAACTGCCCGGCACGTCGGTAAGCGTCTTCGCGATCCAACCGCCGGTACAGGACTCCGCAGTCGTTATCCTAAGCCCACAGGCCTTGAGCAGTCTCCCCAAAGAGCGAGCCAAATCGAATTCACCGGACATCGAGTCGTCCTCCAGAAACATTTTCTATAGGCTGCAGTCTAAAGTAGGCGTAGGGTCACAAGGAGTGTAGAGGGCGTCTATAGATGCGAACGACAGCAACCGAAGATCTGGAGACACACCACCACCGGTGGTCCATCGACGACATCCCATTCTCCGAGATACAGCGCGCTCGCATCGCCGACGATACGTTCTTCTTCCAGATACTGACCGCGTCTTCCTTCGTGGAGATCACCACGGACCTCTACACGCGCAATCTCGTTGACTACTTCGACGGTGACGAAGAGATCCGGAACTGGCTGGAATCACGCTGGCAGCACGAGGAACTGCGGCACGGAGCCGCTCTGCGCCGCTACGTCAACACCGTATGGCCTGATTTCGACTGGGAGCGAAACTACGAGCGCTTCCATGAAGACTACAGCCGCTTCTGCAAAACCGAACTGCTCGGCCCTACCCGCGCGCTCGAGATGGCGGCACGCTGCATCGTCGAGACCGGCACCTCGACGCTCTACACCATGCTCCACCGGGCCAGTCCCGAGCCGGTGCTGAGCCACCTCACAGCCTACATCCGCACGGATGAGGCCTACCACTACAAGCATTTTTACCAGTATTTCCAACGCTACCTCGCATGCGAACGTCCGTCTCGCACCGCCGTGCTGAAAACGCTGCTCGAACGCGTGCGCGAAATCAACGGCGAAGACGGCTACTACGCCTTCAAGCACGCTTTCGCGGGAAGCCACCCCGGGCGCCGCTTTCGCAAGCGGGACTACCGGGCTTTCAGCCGCAGGGCGAGAGCGATAGCGCATCGGCACTATCCCTATCGCATGGCCGTCAACATGGGGCTCAAGCCGCTGGGCCTCGGACAACGCGCGCAGCGAATCACCGAGCCGGCCGTACGCGGTGTCATACGCATTCTTTCTTGATCAAACACTGACGGCTTCAATGCACCCGCATTGAATGTTCGGGACCGGTTTCACTCCCTCAACTCAGTACCGCTCTCGCCAGAACATGTACAGGCCCGCGCCAACGATAACGGCTATGCCCAACAGGCTGGACGGAGTCGGAACATGGGCGAACACGAGGTAGCCGGCGAGCGTGGCGGAGACGATCTCGAGATACTGAAACGGGGCCAGAACGGCGGCCGGCGTATGCTGGAAGGCCCAGACGATCAGCAGATGCCCATAGGCGGCGATGGCGCCCAGGGCCAGGATGAGCCCCCACGTCCCGTAGGAATGGGGCAATGACGGCGCGAGATCGGCGACGCCGAACGCCACACCGTTGACGGCGAGAATTCCGCCAAGAAAGACACTCCCTCCGACACCCGCCGCGTACTGCATGATGATCGGCGAATCGGACACCCCGAGAGCCCGATTCATCAACAGATAAGTGGCAAAAAGCGTGGCAGCGCCCAGCGGAAGCAGCGCCACGAGGCCGTAGTGCGAAAAGCTGGGATCGATGACGATGAGAGCGCCGAAAAAGCCGACGACGATCGCCATCCAAACGCCCCGGGCCACGCGCTCGCCGAGTATCACCGCGGAAAGAATGGTGAGGATGAACGGCTCGACGAAAAAAATGGCGATGGCCTCCGCCAGCGGCAGGATTTTGACCGCGGTGAAAAAGCACAGACTCGCCCCGCCCAGGAGACACCCCCTGACCAGATTTAACCACAACCGCTTCGGGCGCAGTGCTCGAAAACCGCGCAAGACGACGATCACCGGCACGGTTTCCAGGACCTGAAAGAAAAAACGATAAAAGGCGATTTGACCGGGAGCCATGCCACCGGCAGCCAGGTACTTCGCGATCGCGTCCATGACGGGCAGCAGCATGACGCCGCACGCCATCACGACCATGCCCAGAGCATGGCCTTCACGATGGTAGTCTCGGGCCGACACGTGAATCGTCACCGGTTCTCCAGGAACGCATATCCATGGGTGCGCAAGCGATCGCAGCATCGCGCGCCATTCGCCCGTCCTGCGCAGGGGGCATCCGATTCTACGTCAACCGCCTCCCGGACGGCGACCACATCCACGGACTAACCCAAGAGCGGTACCGAACCTCGACCAGGCGAACCGGTTTCAGATCCCTGCCGATATCGCTTGATCGCCAGGCGTTCTAGATTTCGACAGACTCATCATTGAAGCGACCGACGGCGATGGCCGCAGCGAGCCTGTCCGCTGCCAGGACGCCTGAGAGCACCGCGTTGCGACTGCCCTTGATACGCGGCACGTTCCGGATCGTCGCCGCGAGCCCAGACGGCCCGGCGCCGACGATCACCACGTCAAATTCCATGCTCTCGCGTTCAGCGAGTTCCATCGCTTCGCTCACCGTCGTTTCAAAGTGCCCGTTCGAACTCCGGCAACACCTCGAACAGATCGGCGACGAGACCGTAGTCGGCAATCTGGAAGATCGGCGCCTCCTCATCGCTGTTGATCGCGACGATCACGCGCGACTCTTTCATCCCGGCCAAATGCTGGATAGCGCCGGAGATACCGCAGGCGATATAGAGCTCGGGAGCGACGACCTTGCCGGTCTGGCCCACCTGCCAGTCGTTCGGTGCGTAAGCGGCATCGACCGCGGCGCGGGACGCGCCGACGGCGGCCCCCAGCTTGTCGGCCAGCGGAAGGATGAGTTCGTCGAACTTCTCCTTGGAGCCGAGTGCGCGCCCGCCGGAGACGACCACCTTGGCCGAGGTGAGATCGGGACGATCGCTCTGCTCGATCCTGTTTTCCACGAAACTGGAGACGACCGGGAGTTCCGGGGCTTCGGCGGTCTCGATGCTTGCGCCCCCGGTCGCAGCGGCCACCGCGAATGCGGAGGTGCGTACGGTAACGACACGCTTGGCGTCGCTCGACTCCACCGTCTGAATGGCGTTGCCGGCGTAGATCGGCCGCTTGAAGGTCCTCTCGTCCACCACTTCGATGACGTCCGAGACCTGCATCACGTCGAGCAGCGCAGCGACGCGCGGCATGACGTTCTTGCCCGTGCTGGTGGCGGCGGCAACCAGCGCGTTGTAGCCGTCGGCGAACGACAGGATGGTCGCGGCAAGTGGTTCGGCCAGTTGGCCGGCCAAGGCCGCGCTTTCCACAAGCAGCACCTTGCGCACGCCTTCGAGCCTGGCCGCCGCTTCAGCGGCTGGCCTGGCGTCCTGGCCGGCCACCAGCACGTCGATGTCGGAGCCGATCCTCGCGGCGGCGGTAAGCGCCTTGGCGGTCTGCTCGGAGAGCGAGCGGTTGTCGTGTTCCGCAATAAGGAGAATTGCCATCTGTCCAGATCCTCTATCAGAAACCGCTCAAAGAACGCCGGCTTCGTTCCGAAGCTTGTCAACCAGCTCAGCGACAGTGCCCAGCTTGACCCCCACCTTTCGGACCGGTGGCTCTTCGGTCTTCAGCACCTTGAGTCGGGGCCTGATTTCGATGCCGTAGTCGGCCGGTGCCTTCTGCTCGAGC
>NZ_JARRQY010000061.1:0-34849 GCF_037381185.1 Acidihalobacter sp. | reverse complement strand
GCTGGGCGAGATGCCGGTGGCGGACATGGTGGCGGGTGCTCTGCGTTTCATGCTGGCGGAAGGGCCGAGCACCGGTCAGGACCGCTGGGAGGAGGACCCCGGCGTCAACACCTTCACGCTCGCCATCGTCATCGCCGCGCTGGTCGAGGGCGCGCGGTTCGTGCCGCAGCCGGCGGCCGATCTGGCGCTGATGGTGGCCGACTACTGGAATGCCAGCATCGAGGACTGGTGCTGGGCGAGCGATACGCCGCTGGCCCGCGAGTTGGGCGTGTCCGGCTATTACCTGCGGGCGGCGCCGGCGAACGTACTGGTCTGCGACGGCGCCAAGGCCGAGCATCTGTTCATCAAGAATCGCGCACACGATTACGATCGTCCCGCCAACCAGCAGATTTCGACCGATTTCCTGCAACTGGTGCGCTACGGGCTGCGCGATCCGCACGATCCTCACGTCGCTGCCAGCGTCGAAGTGGTGGACAGGCTGCTGCGCAGGCAGACGCCGAACGGGCCGGTCTGGCATCGCTACAACGGCGACGGCTACGGCGAGCACAGCGACGGACGTCCCTTCGACGGTACCGGGCGCGGTCGGGGCTGGCCGCTGCTGACCGGCGAACGCGGGCATTACGCGCTGCTTGCCGGTGAGGACGCGGGAGACTACGTGCGCGCAATGGCCGCGATGACCGGCCGCGGCGGTTTGTTGCCGGAGCAGGTCTGGGACGCTGCGCCCATGCCGGAGCGCGGTCTGTTCCCCGGCCGGCCTACCGGGGCGGCGATGCCGCTGGTGTGGGCGCACAGCGAGTTCGTCAAGCTGTGCCTGAGCGTGCAGCAAGGTAGCCCCGTCGATGCGCCGCCGGGCGTGCGGGAACGCTACGCCGGGCGCATCCCGGAACTCGACTACGTGTTGTGGCGTTTCCGTCAGCGGCCGCGCCGTCTGCGCGCGGGGCAGGAGCTGCGGCTTCTGCTGCGTGCGCCGGCCATGGTGCACTGGGGGGTGAACGGCTGGCAGAACGTGCGCGATACGCAGACCGAGGACTGGATGCTCGGGCATCTGGCGCGTGTGCCGACACGCGATCTCGCCGCCGGAACGCGCATCGACTTCACCCTGCGCTGGCGCGCAGATGACCGTTGGCAGGGCGAGAACTTCTCTATCGAAGTGGTTCCTGCCTGAAGATCCGCCGTTCGGCTTGGGTGCTTGCGCACGCTGGCGTGTAGGGCTGGGGCCGGCATGCTACAAAACCTTTCTAAAGCCGTGGTGTTTTGTGCCGATACTATTATCGAGTAGGGGGATGAGCGGATGACGGCTCTTTCCCCGGCGGCACCTTGCGCGGGTGCCCGGACCTTGAGAGAGAGGGCGAGGATATGTTCAAGCGTTTTGCCAATCTGCGTATCGGTGTGCGTATCGGAGCGAGCGTCGTTCTCGTGATTGTCGTGCTCATGGCGATCGTCATCCCGATTTCGCTGGGTGTGTTGCAGGGATTGGCGCGGGAGTCGCAGCACCGCCAGCTGGAAACGCTCTACGACATGCTGGTGTTCTCGATTCAGGCCAAGGCTCAGGAAGCCGTCGTGCTCAGCAAGGCCATGGCCGACATGCCGCCCGTTGCGCAGGCACTGGCCGAAGGCAATCGCTCGGCGCTCGAAGCGCTGACCATGCCGATCTATCAGCAGTTTTCCAAACAGTACGCGGTGCGCCAATTCCAGTTCCACGTCCCGCCCGCGACCTCCTTTCTGCGCTTGCACAAGCCGCAGAAATTCGGCGACGACCTGTCCTCCTTCCGCAAGCTCGTCGTCGACGCCAATGCGAACGACAAGGCGTATTCGGGGCTGGAGCGCGGCATTGCGGGGCTGTCCATCCGCGGCATCGCACCGATTGCCTACGACGGCAAGCACGTGGGATCGGTCGAATTCGGCTTTTCCTTCGGCAAACCGTTCTTCGGTGAGTTCAAGCAGGTCTACCATGCGGACGCCGGTCTGTACGTACCTGCTGCCAATGGCGGTATGAGCGTCTATGCCAGCACGCTGGGCGATGCCAAGGTGCTGAATGCCAAAGAGTTTGCGGCCGCGATGAAGGGGCAGGTCGTTTATCTGACCGATCAGGTCGATGGTAAGACCCTGGGCATCTATGCGCGCACGGTCAAGGACGTCAGTGGTCAGCCGTTGGGCGTGCTGGTGCTCGGCCTCGATCTGCATTACTTCGTCGCCGCCGAACAGGCCGCGATACGCAATATTCTGCTGGCGGCGGTGGGCGGTCTGGTGGTTGCGCTGCTGCTGGCGTTTCTGATCGCGCGCAGCATCACCCGCCCGCTCGGGCGCGCCGTCGAGCGCATGACCGATATTGCCGAAGGCGAAGGCGATCTCACCCAGCGCCTGCCGAATGAGGGCTCCGATGAAGTGGCCGAACTGGCGCAGCGTTTCAACGTCTTCGTCGGCAAGGTTCACGACGTGATCAAACACATCAGCAGCACCTCCGCGCAGCTTGCGGCGGCGGCGGAGGAACTCAGTGCCTCCAGCTCGCAAACCAACGAGCACATGGCGCGCAGTCGCGGCGAGGCCGAACAATTGGCTACGGCCATGACTGAAATGGCTTCCACGGTAGGCGAGGTGGCGAAGAACGCGGCCGAAGCGGCGCAGAACGCCACGACGGCCGATTCCGAAGCGTCCTCGGGGAGTCAGGTGGTGGCCGATGCGGTGCGCGCCATAGAAGACCTGGCGGCCGAGATCGAGCGCGGCGCCACCGTCATCCATGAACTGGAGACGGAGAGTATCGGGATCGGCAAGGTGCTTGACGTGATCCGCGCGATTTCCGAACAGACCAACCTGCTGGCGCTCAACGCGGCCATCGAGGCGGCGCGAGCCGGCGAGCACGGGCGCGGCTTTGCCGTTGTCGCCGACGAGGTGCGCACGCTGGCCAGCCGCACCCATGAGTCCACCCAGGAAATTCAGGGTATGATCGAGCGCCTGCAGAGTGGTGCCCAGAGCGCGGTGGAGGTGATGCAGGCGAGCCGCGAACGCGCCAGCAACAGCGTGGAGACGGCATCGCGCGCCGGCTCGTCGCTCGAGTCCATCACGCGTGCCGTGACCGTCATCAACGACATGAATCTGCACATCGCCAGTGCCACCGAGGAGCAGGGCGCAGTGGCCGAGGAGATCGACCGGAACGTGACCGCCATCGCACAGGGGATCGAGGATACGTCCGGCGGTTCGGAACAGGTGGCGACGGCGGCTCAGGAGTTGGCGCGGCTGGCCAGTGATCTGGAAGACAAGGTGTCTTCGTTCAAGGTTTGAACACTGGTGCGGCAGGGTGGCTCAATGCCACAGTTTTTCCAGATTCTTGAAGTCCCAGCGGTGCGGGTCTTCGCGGCCGGCGATGCGGTCGTTCACGAAGTTCTTGGACAGGTCGAGGATCTGCATCGGGATGGCGGCGTTCGACTTGGTGGAGAAGAAAACGCGCAGGACGGGTTTGGTCAGATTGCCGGGAGTTTGTTCGATCACCACGCCCAGGCGCCCCGACTCCAGCCTGACCAGGCTGCTCAGCGGATAGATGCCGACGGATTTGATGAAGGTATGGAAGATCTGCGGATCGAAATGCCCTTCCCATTTCGCCATGCGCACCAATGACTCGGAGGCGTCCCAAGCGTCCTTGTAGGGGCGGTTGGAGGTGATCGCGTCGTAGACGTCGCAGATCGCACCCATGCGGGCGTAGAGGCCGATCTGCTCGTGCTGCAGGTGGTGCGGGTAGCCGCTGCCGTCAATCTTTTCGTGGTGGTGCAGGCAGACGTCGAGCGTTCCTTCCGACTGCATGCCGCTCTTGATCAGGATCTCGTAGCCGCGCTCCGGATGCGATTTCATCACCGCGAATTCCTCGTCGGTGAGCTTGCTCGGCTTGTTCAGCACGTCTTCCGGTATGGCCATTTTGCCGACGTCGTGCAGCAGGCCGGCCAAGCCCGTCTCGCGCGTCTGCGCGTCGTTCAGCCCAATCTGCCTGGTCAGTGCCACCATCAGCGCGCATACCGAAACGGAATGCACATAGGTGTATTCGTCCCGGGTCTTGAGTCTCGCGAGGCTGATCAGGGCTGCCGAGTTGCGCGCCACCGACTCGCTGATTTCCTCCACGACGGGTAGGCATGACTCCACGTCGACGGCTTTGCCAAGGCGGGCCTCGTTGAAAAGGTTCGTCACTGCTTGTTTGGAACGACTGAGGATCTTCTTCGCGCGGTGTGTTTCCTCCGCGGCGCTGCACTTTGCCGGTACGCGCTCGGGAGGTGGGAGTGGAGGAGGCGCCTGCTCGGGGGACGCCGCTTCGGCGCTGGCGACATCCAGGCCTTTTTGGATGTCGATCCAGACCCCGGGAATACCGCTGTCGCGCAGGGTCTTCAGATCTCCAGGCTGATCCAGCAGAAATTTCGTTTTCCAGAACGGATGGGACAGCCAGTCGCCCTCGAAGGATTGGATGAACATTCCAAGCCTCACCTGATCGAGAGAGATTTTCTTGAGCAAGTTGACCTGCCTCTGCTGCGCGTCGCTCGGCAACCGGTGACGATGTCACATGGGTTGGAGGCCTTGGGCCTGTTCGTAATGGGCTCCGGCGCATCTTCACGGCAATCCCCGAGCGTTCGCCGAATCCCGTCTGGAAAAGATAACGCGTAGTCTGGCCGGACGGAAGCCGTACGGCATTGCGGATAACTGCAGCCGGTTGCAGCGCGGTGAACACTTGCCCGAGGGGCCGCTGTTCGGTCTAAACTGGCCGTCTTTCCGTCGCAGATATCAGACAGAGGCCGAACATGCCGCAGTATCGTTCCCGCACCACCACACATGGTCGCAATATGGCGGGCGCCCGCGCCCTGTGGCGCGCCACAGGGATGAAGGACGCCGACTTCGACAAGCCTATCGTCGCCGTGGCGAACTCCTTCACGCAGTTCGTGCCCGGACATGTGCATCTCAAGGACATGGGGCAGTTGGTCGCGCGCGAGATCGAGAAGGCCGGTGGTGTGGCCAAGGAGTTCAACACCATCGCCGTGGACGACGGCATCGCCATGGGTCATGGCGGCATGCTCTATTCGCTGCCCTCGCGCGACCTGATCGCCGATTCCGTGGAGTACATGGTCAACGCACACTGCGCCGATGCGCTGGTGTGTATCTCCAACTGCGACAAGATCACTCCCGGCATGCTGATGGCGGCGATGCGCCTGAACATTCCCACCGTGTTCGTCTCCGGCGGGCCGATGGAGGCCGGCAAGGTCATCGCCAAGACGCCGGGGGCGGAGAAGGTTGTTCACCTCGATCTGATCGACGCCATGGTGGTCGCCGCCGATAGCAAGAACAGCGACGAAAAGGTCGGGGAATACGAGCGTTCCGCCTGTCCCACCTGCGGTTCCTGCTCGGGCATGTTCACCGCCAATTCCATGAATTGTTTGACCGAGGCGCTGGGTTTGTCCCTGCCGGGCAACGGCTCGCTGCTGGCCACGCATGCCGAGCGCGAGAAGCTGTTCCTGGAGGCCGGGCGGGTGATCGTGGGTCTGGCCAAGCGCTATTACGAGCAGGACGACGTCAGCGTGCTGCCTCGCTCGATAGCCAGTTTCGACGCCTTCGAGAACGCCATGAGCCTGGATATCGCCATGGGCGGTTCGACCAATACCGTGCTGCACTTGCTGGCCGCTGCTCAGGAGGCGGGGGTCGACTTCGACATGCAGGATATCGATCGCCTGTCGCGCCGTGTGCCAAATCTGTGCAAGGTCGCTCCTTCCAGTCAGTACCACATGGAAGACGTGCAACGCGGCCCCCGGTGGCGTGCCGAGCCAGGTCGCCTTCAGTCAGGATTCGCGTTGGAAGGACCTCGATCTGGATCGCGAGAACGGCTGTATCCGCGACATCGAGCACGCCTATTCCAAGGACGGGGGGCTGGCGGTGCTCTACGGCAATCTCGCCGAGGACGGCTGCATCGTCAAAACCGCCGGCGTGGATCAGAGCATCCTCGTCTTCACGGGGGCAGTGCGCATCTTCGAGTCGCAGGACGCCGCGGTCGAGGGCATCCTCAACGACCAGGTCAAGGAAGGCGACGTGGTGCTGATCCGCTACGAGGGCCCGAAGGGTGGTCCGGGCATGCAGGAAATGCTCTATCCGACCAGCTACCTGAAGTCCAAGGGGCTGGGCAAGGCCTGCGCGCTGATCACCGACGGGCGATTCTCTGGCGGTACCTCGGGGCTGTCCATCGGTCACGTTTCGCCGGAGGCCGCCGAGGGTGGCAACATCGGTCTGGTCGAGGAAGGCGACACCATCGCCATCGACATTCCGCACCGCAGCATCCGGGTCGAGGTGAGCGACGAGGAACTGGCTGCACGTCGTGCGCGGATGGAAGCGCGCGGCAGCGACGCCTGGAAGCCGATCGGCCGCGAACGTCCGGTCAGCGCCGCGCTGCGAGCCTATGCTGCGATGACGACTTCCGCAGCGAAGGGCGCGGTGCGCGACGTCAGTCAGGTGGAGCGCTGAGCGTAGGGCCTGTTGACGATGGATTCGGCATCCTATTGGCTGATGTTTTTCTCTGCTGCATTGGCGATCAATATCTCGCCGGGGCCGGATCTGATCTATGTCCTGTCCCGAACGGTTGCCGAGGGTCGCAAGGTGGGGTTCGCCTCGCTGCTCGGCATCTGGACGGGAGCGCTGGTGCATGTGTCGGCGGCGGCGCTGGGACTTTCGGCCATCCTCGCCACGTCTGAAATCGCCTTCGCCGCGGTGAAATATGTCGGCGCCGCGTATCTGATCTACTTGGGGATAAAGGCGCTGCGGGCGAAAACGCCGGTGCTGGAGGCGATGCCGGCGGCGCGGCGGACGACACCTTGGATGGCCTACCGCCAGGGCGTTTCGGTGGATATTCTCAACCCCAAGGCAGCCATCTTTTTCCTCGCCTTCCTGCCGCAGTTCGTGCGCCCCGAGTTGGGACACGTGCCGGCGCAGATCATGCTGCTCGGGTTGCTGGTGATCGCGCTGGCCGTCGTGGTGGAATCCTCGGCCATGCTGATGGCCGCGTGCCTTACCAAGGCGCTGCGCGGCAACGTGCGCATCTCGGCCTGGTTGCAGCGCATCTTCGGTTCGGTGCTGATCGGGCTCGGCGTGCGTCTGGCGCTGATCGGACGGGCTCAGGCCTGATGCGCGCGTATCGTTTGCGAGGGTTGCCAGAGGGTCAAAGACCTGTAGCACTGTGAGCGGGGCTTCCACGTCGATCCTGCGTCTGCCGGACGGGCGGCGTCTTGCCTATGTCCAACGGCGATCCCGGCGGGCGGGCGCTGATCTATAATCACGGCCTGCTGTCGTTGCGTTTTGAAGCCGTTTTTGCAGATGGCGTCGCGCGTCGGCTCGGGCTGCGGCTGATCGCCGTCGACCGGCCCGGCTGCGGCGGATCCGATCCCCTTCCGGGCCGCGAGCTGTTGGATTGACCGTGGGACGTCGGGGTACTTGCTGCGACGTTGCGCCTGCCGCATTTCCATGTGTTCGGTGTATCCGGAGGCGGTCCCTATGCGCTGGCCTGCGCCAACGAGTTGGCCGGCACTCTTTTGTTCGAGTTCGCCGCCAAACATCCCTGCGTCGCGCGCGTCGCACTTGCTCCGCTGACGCTCTGGCTGCGGTATCCGCCGATTGCGTTCGCCGAACGCATGATGGCTGCGCCAGTCCGGCGGATCGCTCGGCGTTGCGCGAGCCTGCGATACGGGCGGGTTTCGCCAAGGCGTTGCGTGAAGGTGCGCGCCAGGGCGTGGGTGGTGCTCTGACGGATGTCGGGCTCTATGGGCGCGACTGGGGCTTCCGCCCGGAAGATGTCGCCGCGTCCGCGCAGCTATGGCAAGGCGAGAACGACCATACGGTGCCGCCGAACATGGTGCGACACCTGGCCGATCGGCTAGCGTACTGCACCGCGCGTTTTCTGCCCGGCGAGGGGCATTTCTCGTTGCCCGTCCGGCACGCCGGGAACATCTGGGCGACGCTAGCCGCTACGGAAGGTGTCTGAACCTGCGCTTTAGCGTCGCGCTGGCCCTGGATCTTCGAGGAGCATGCCGAGCCGGTCGCGAGATTGCGTATCCGACTCGGATCAGGCCGAGCAAGCGCGGGGCCGCGCAATAGTGTGAACAGACCCCCTAGCTGGACATTTCGTGTTCCAGTTCCACCAGGTTGTGCGTGGCCCGGGTCGGTTCGAGGTGTACGCCAAGCTGGCGTTCGATCTGGGCCATGGAAAATATTCCCCGGATGCATTGGCCGCGGTCGCTGGGCTCGATGACCAGCGCGTGTTGGCGCGCCGCATCGCGCAGGGTATTGACGATCTCCTGTACGTCCGCATGGGTCACGTCGCGATAGGTCAGGACCTGCACGTTGCGCGCCGGGGTCATGACGTGTTCCACGCGCAGCTTGTCGTGCCCGATGCCCAGTTCGCTGGCCATCTGTAACGGCCGCGGACCGAGCAGGTCGTTGGCGGTCAGAATACCGACCACGTGCTGCTGACCATCGGTGACCAGCAGCATGCGTACGCCGTTGTGGATCATGTGTTCGTGAACGTTGTTCAGGCCGGTCTGCGGTTGCGTGGTGACGGCCCTGACCCATGTCAGATCGGTCATGACCTTGAGCGCGGGGCTGCTTAGCTCGACGGTTTCGATCTGTTCGTACTGAGGGCGTACGACGCAGGCGGCTGGCGGTAGCGGGACGAAGTTCAGTCGTTTCATTTGGGAAAATCTCCTTGTACATGGTGGAAATGCACGCGTAGTCCTTTGGGCGCGGGCCGCGAGCTGTTTGTTATGATGGCGCCCCCCCTGTATCGGGCCCAAATTCGAGACGTCTCATGTCTTTGCTGCAAATGCGCGGAATCACCCTCACCATCAGCGGTGCACCTCTGCTGGATGGTGTCGGCTTGTCCGTCGAAGCCGGCGAGCGCTTGTGCCTGGTGGGGCGCAATGGTGCTGGCAAGTCCACGCTATTGCGCTTGCTGGCCGGCGAGCTGCAGGCCGATGATGGTGAGTTCCTCCGGCGAGGCGAATTGCGTATTGCCTATCTTCGACAGGAAATTCCCGATGAGGTTCACGGACCGGTGTACGACGTGGTCGCCGCCGGCCTCGGCGAACTCGGGGCGCTCTGTGCCGAGTACCACCGACTGAGCGAAGCCTTGGCCGGTGCGCCTGATGCCGGCGTGCTGAGCCGTCTGGAGGATGTGCAGCATCGTCTCGAGGCGCGCGACGGCTGGAGCCTGGGACAGCGGGTGGATAACGTGCTGTCGCGGCTGGAGTTGAACGGCGCAGTGCGCTTCGAGGAATTGTCCGGTGGGTTGAAGCGCCGCGTGCTGTTGGGCCGCGCGCTGGTCACCGAACCCGAGCTGCTGCTCTTGGACGAGCCCACAAACCATCTTGATATCGAGGCCATCGAGTGGCTGGAGACGTTCCTGCGCGAATTCCCCGGCAGCTCGATCTTCGTCACTCACGATCGCGCGTTTGCCGCGGCGCTGGCCACGGCCGTGCTGGATCTGGATCGCGGGCGTCTTACACGCTATGACTGTGGCTATCAGGCCTATGTACAGCGCAAGTCGGCTGATCTCGAGTCGGAAGCCTCGCAGACCGCCGAATTCAACCGCCGGCTCGCGCAGGAGGAGGCCTGGATCCGCCGCGGGCTGGAAGCCCGGCGTACGCGCAACGAGGGTCGCGTGCGCGTGCTCAAGGCGATGCGCGAACAGCAGCGCGAGCGCCGCGAACGTGCTGGCACCGTACGCATGGAGGTGGAGACGGGCGGTGCTTCCGGGCATCTGGTGGTCGAGGCGGAGCGCGTGAACGTGAGTCTTGGCGGTAGGCCGGTCGTGCGCGATTTGAATCTCGCCCTGCTGCGCGGCGACAAGCTTGGCATCATCGGGCCGAACGGCGCCGGCAAGACGACCGTGCTGCGCCTGCTGACGGGCGATCTGGCTCCGGGCAGCGGCAAACTGCGTCTGGGGACTCAGCTCAACATGGCGTATTTCGATCAGCAACGCGCGCAGCTCGATCCTGAAGAAACCGTGGCGGATTGCGTGGGGCAGGGGCGTACGCACATCAGCGTCAATGGCCGCGAGCAGCATATCATGGGGTATCTGCAGGATTTCCTGTTTACGCCGGAGCGCTCACGTACGCCTATTCGCGCACTGTCCGGCGGCGAACGCAATCGTCTGTTGCTGGCCAGGCTGTTCACCAAGCCGGCCAATTTGCTGGTGCTCGACGAGCCGACCAACGATCTGGACGTTGAGACATTGGAGCTGCTCGAGTCGCTGCTGGTCGACTATTCCGGCACGCTGATTCTGGTCAGCCATGATCGTGCCTTCCTCGATAACGTGGTGACCAGCACACTGGCCTTCGAGGGTGACGGACATTTTGTCGAATACGTCGGCGGCTATCAGGACTGGCTGCGTCAGCGGCCGCCTGTGGTTGCCGAGGCGTCGCGGCAGCCCGCCCCGCCGCGGCAGGCCACGCCGAAGCCTACGGCCAATGCCCGCAAACTGAGCTATAAGGAACAACGTGAGCTGGAATCCCTGCCGGAACGTATTGCCACGCTGGAAGCCGAGCAGGCTTCGCTACACGCGCAGTTGAGCGATCCGGCTGTATATCGCGATCAGCCGGAAACGGTACGCGAAACACAGGCGCGCCTGGCCGAGGTGGATGCTGAACTCGAGCAGGCTTTTGCGCGTTGGGAGGAATTGGAGGCGGTTACCTCTTGAAGTTTTCCCGGGGCGACCGCATAAGGTGAACATGCATGAGGTTTGACGGCGATTGCAAGCAGGCTTGGCGGCGAGTTGAATGTGCGAGTATAGTTGTCAACTCGCGCGCCCGTCAGACTGCGCGTTGGGGCATATCCCGACGTTTTCTTACAGTAATTTAGCCGCGTCCTGGGATTGACAGCAGCCTATCCGGCTCAAGGCCATCGACACGCCAGACATCCCTGTCCGCGGGATTCCCGCGAGCCTGATCTGCTGATTGCGGATGGTTGCTGCTGCGGCGATGCCAAGCAAAGTGGATACACGATACGACGCAAGCCCGATGTTTTCCGGCACTGCCGGGGTGCGCAATTCGACGTGCACCTACGGTTCCATGTGAAGCTGCATGACATTCAAATGGATGGAGAGCGGTCGTTGCCGGCCATGGCAAGCGGTTATTCGAGCTCCGCACCGATGCGTTGGTGCGGGCCCGGTCAAGTCACGCAGCAAGACGTGACATCGTTGGGTATGGCGACGTAGACGCCGGGCCGAATCGAGGATGGATGATTTGTCGGAAACCTTCGCGGAATTGAACGTGGCCGATACGCTTGCCGAAGCGGCGCAAGCGGTTGGCTTCTCTAAACCCACGGCACTGCAGCAACGCCTGTTACCGGTGATCCAGGGCGGAGCTGACGTGCTGTTACAGGCGCACGGCGGCAGTGCTCGGAGCCTCGCCTATCTACTGCCCATGATGCAGCGATTGCTTGAACGCGAACCGCAGGAAGGGCGCGGCCCACGCTCGCTGATCTTGTCACCCAGCCGTGATGCGGCGATGAAAGTGGGCCGTATGATCAAGGACCTTGGACGCGATAGTCCGCTGCGTTTCGGTACCGTGGTCGGTGGACGGCCTTATCCGATGCAGCATCAGCTGCTGCGCCGCCCACTGGACATACTCGTTGCTACGCCTTCCAGGTTGATGGATCATATACGCCGTGGTCGCGTGCCTTTCGAGCGACTGGAAATGCTGGTGATCGACCGGGTCGACGAGATGCTTGAGCAGGGGCTGAAGGACGATCTGGAATTCATCGCCGGGACTTCGACCGCGCAGTGCCAGACACTGTTGCTCGCCGAAAGTATCAATGCAGAGCTAGATGGTTTGTCCGAACGTTTGCAGCGTGAGCCCGAGCGGCTTGAATTGGAGGAACCGCCAAAGGCCGTCCAATTATCGTCCTCGACGGAGTCCGAGGCTCCGGTGGTCAAGTCCAACAAGCCCGCGGTGCCGCGCGGCGAGGGGCAGGGGCGAAGGCGTCCGCGCACCGGGCGCGATGACCAGGCGCGCAAGCCCCGTGGGCAGAAAAACACCGCTGCACCGCGCGGAGAGGTCAACGGCAACGTGGCGCCGAGCACTCAGAAGCCGAAGCCCAAGAGCAAGGTCAACAAGAATAAGCAGCAGGCGCAGGGCGGCAATAGCAAGACCGGTATACGTGGTCCAGGGCGCAGGTCCGGGGGGCAGCAGGGCCGGCGTAAGTCCGATGTGCGCTTTCCCAGCGATTACGCGAATGGTCCGCGCTCCGGGCACGGGCAGTCGCCTGCCGAAGCGGCCGAGCAGCACCGCGAGGTCAAGCGCCACGAGCCGATGCAGTATCTGGCCGATTATGGTTTTTCCTCAGGCCCGCGCACGCGCAAGCCGGTGACTGTCGTCTATCGGGGCAAGGGGCGTAAGTCGGCACGCCGCGAGGGGGGCGACGACGAAGGCTGAGCGCCTTCCTTCGCCGTCTTTTTCGATAGGCGTCTGGCCCGGTGGAACAGGGTGCGAATCAGCGTTTCCAGCATTGATCTTACTTGGGCGACGCGCTCGAGCCCTTTCTTTTGCATGCTCAAAGAAAGAGGCTGCGAAAGAAAGGCACCCGAAGGCCTTGTCCCTGACGGGCAATCTCGCGGACGTACGCCTGGACGGGGATGGCGGACAAGGATGTCAGTCAAGCGGCTCTTGGCCTGGATGGCCAAGAGCCGCGGGCCCCGATCAGGGGTACGTTCGCGAGATTGCCCGTCAGGGACAAGCGATCTCAGGGTGCGTTTCTTTCGCCGGTTTTTTTGCGCATTTCAAAGAAAAAATTGCCGGGAGCGATTTTTCGCGCCAGCCCTGAAGGGGTAAGGCGCAGGGATGCGCTGAACAAATCGGCTCGGGCGCGTCACCTCGATCAAGCGGATCCCATGCATCGAATTGCGCCCGAAACCGACTGCCCATGCCAGAAAATACGCCGCCTTGAATCACACAAACTCAAAACCACAACCGCTCATCCGCACCCACCATTCGGACGCAATTCGTACAGCGATTAGCTATCGCGACTAACGGTCAGCGCGCTCCAGCTCTGTGAGGTCGGCATGACCTCGACCGCGTTGATGTTCACATGCGCGGGCAACTGCGTGGTCCAGAACACGATTTCCGAGATGTCCTCGGGTGTCAACGGGTGGGCGCCCTCGTAGAGCTGGTCGGCCTTGTCCTGGTCTCCCTTGAAGCGCACCGCGGAGAATTCCGTCTCCGCCAGCCCGGGTTCGATATTCGTCACCCGCACGCCCTTGCCGGCCAGATCGGTACGCAGATTGCGTGAGAACTGCTGCACGAAGGCCTTGGTCGCGCCGTAGCAGTTGCCGCCGGGATAGGGCCAGTTGCCGGCGATGGAACCGATGTTGACGACATGTCCGCGGCGCCGTTGCACCATGCCCGGAAGCACTGCACGGGTCACGTAGAGCAGGCCCTTGATGTTGGTATCGATCATTTGGTTCCAATCGTCCAGGTTGGCCTCTTGCGACGCCTCCAGGCCCAGGGCCAGACCGGCGTTGTTGACCAGGATGTCGATTTCCGCGACCGCTGCCGGCAACTGCGCTACGGCATCTGCGACCGCTTCGGCATCCTGCACATCCAGAGTCATCGTGTGCACTGCCGTATGGGCCGAGAGTTCCTCCGCCAGTGCATCGAGGCGCTCCTTGCGTCGTCCGCTGGCGATGATCTGCCAGCCACCCTGCGCGAAGCGGCGCGCGGTTGCGGCGCCGAAGCCGGATGTCGCGCCGGTGATGAAAATTGTCTTGGACATAGACTTTCCTTGAAATGGTTACGGACGGGCGGAGTCGGCTCTGCGCTAGACGGCGTCAGGCTTCCTCCAGCCAGGCGGGCACCAACTGTACTGAGCCGCGCAACGCATCGCGGTGCGTGCGCCACTGCGGATCGTGACGTTCGACCAGCCGCCAGAACGCCGGTGAATGATCGAGATGGACGGTGTGTGCGAGTTCATGGATCAGCACATGCTGCACCAGCGTCTCGGGTAGAAACAGCAGCTTGGCGTTCAGGCTGATGTTGCGCCGGTTGGAGCAACTGCCCCAGCGTGTGCGTTGCATGCGCAGGCTGAGTCGATTGTAGGGCAGCGCCAGTCGTTTGCTGAGTTCGTCGAGACGAGGCTCGAGGGCGGCGCGTGCACGCTGCTTGAGCCAGCGGCGCAGAAGCTCGCGGCCGCTCTCTGGACGGGCCGAATCCAGGTGTAGGGTAAGGCGGTCCGGCGTCTCCTGCAATCGTGGAGCGGCGTGTGCTGTTACGATGCACTGCAGGGGCAGCGATTCGCCGGTCAGGCGAAGATGCAGGGTTTGCGGCACCGCGGCAGGCTCGACAGCTTCGAGTCTGGCGAGTTGGCGCTCTATCCATGCACGGCGGCTGTCGATGAAAGCTGCGGCCTGCGCCAGGCTGATGTGTGCCGGGCGAGTGACCGTCAGTCCGCTGCGGGCGGACACCGTGATGCGCAGATGGCGCGCACGGCGCGAAACACGAAAGCGGCAGCGGGCGAGCAGCGGATCGGTGTGGGTGGGCATGATTGAAGCGGCGGAGCCTGCCAAGGACGGCAAAGAAACCTATTCTAGCGTCAATGCGTGCAATGCGCCCGTAGTCGCACGCAGGCCCCACCGCGTACGACGAGGGCTATGCCTGCTGTGGGACCACGTTACTGGCCTGAGGGCCCTTGGGGCCCTGGATGACTTCGAACGCTACGTTCTGTCCTTCATCGAGTGAGCGAAAACCTTCGGCCTGAATGGAGGTGAAATGCACGAAAACGTCACTGCCCCCATCAGCGGGCGCGATGAATCCGTAACCTTTGGCGTCATTGAACCATTTCACGGTACCGGTAAGCATATGGCAATGCCCTCGAGCGAGTTGTGAATCGGCAGGTCTTTTCAAGGGGGCGACAGGGTGGTCACCGCCCCCAAATTCCTTTCGACCGTGCTTGCGGGCAATCCGTTCCCTGCGGCGTCGCCGTAAGGAGACGGGGTGGCGCAGGAGCGGCGAATGGGGTGCAATAGGCACCCAAGCAACCATTCGTTAGGTCATGAGCGATATTCTTGTTGTCGGCGCCGGCATCACCGGCCTTACCCTGGCCTGGGCTCTGCAAGAGCAGGGACATCGGGTCCGCGTGCTCGAAGCCCGCCCGGAGGCGGGAGGGAACATCCGTTCTCTGCACGCGGAGCGCTATCTGGTCGATCTCGGACCCAACTCGCTGCTCGATCGCGGCGGCGAAGGACTGACGCGCCTGATCGATGTGCTGAATCTGGAGGACAGAGTGGTGGTGGCGAATCCGGCCGCCAGCCGTCGCTACGTTAGCCGCGGTGGTCGCGTCCAGGCCTTGCCGGCGGGGCCGGGAAGTTTCATCCGTACGCCGCTGTTCAGTCTGCGGGCCAAGCTGCGGCTGCTCGGCGAACCGTGGCGCGGACGCGCCGAGGCGGACGAAAGCGTGGCCGATTTCGTCCGCCGCCGGCTCGGTCCGGAATTCCTCGACTGGGCGGTCGATCCGTTCATCTCCGGCGTGTATGCCGGTGATGCCCGGAAACTGTCGGTGCGTGCAGCCACCGCACGTATTTATGCGCTGGAAGCGGAGGCCGGTTCCCTCATTCGCGGCGCGCTGCGCCGTGCGCGCCAGGGCCGCGCGACGGGGCCGACGCCGCGTGGCCGACTGATCGGTTTTCGCGAAGGCTTGTGCGAATTGACCGATGCGCTTGCGGCGCGGCTTGACGGAGCGCTGTTCGTGGGGACTCCTGTCAATGGCTTGCGCCGCCTGGCCGGTAACTGGGTGGCGGATACCGCGCAGGGACCGGTGGAGGCCGAGCGCCTGGTGTTGGCGGTACCCGCGCACGCGGCGGCGGATCTGCTGGAGCCGTTCAAGCGCGAGTTGGCCGGCGAGTTGCGCGGTATCAGCTATCCGGGTGTGGTGAACGTCGCGCTGGGCTTCCCTCGTGAATCCGTCGGCCACGCTCTGGATGGTTTTGGCTTGCTGATCCCCAGCCGGGAAGGCTGCGAGACGCTTGGCGTGCTGTTCTCCTCGACTTTGTTTCCCGGCCGGGCGCCGGCCGGGCACGTGCTGCTGACCGCCTTCGTCGGCGGTGCGCGCAATTCCGACGCGCCTGCGCGCGACGACGCTTCACTGATCGCCGGGGTGGTCGAGGATCTCACGCCGCTGCTCGGTTTGAGCGGAGCCCCCGATTTCGCTCGCGTCACTCGCTGGCCACGTGCCATCCCGCAGTACAATCTAGGGCATCTGGAGCGCCTCGAGCGGATAGACGCTGCGCTGACCGAACTGCCGGGTCTGACCCTGGTCGGAAACTGGCGCGGCGGCATCGCCGTCGGCGATTGCATCAACAACGCTTTGGCGTTGGCCAAGCGAATGGAGGGCGATGACGAATGAACGAGGCAATGCCCGATCTTCACGCGGACCTCTCTCGCCGCGCAATGGTTGCTACTGCGCAGGAGGATTGGCAGCCGAGTCCCAGCGGTACGGTCTGGCGCAAGCCATTGTACCGCGAAGGCGGCGAGTTCGGTCCCGTAACCAGCGTGGTGCGCTACATGCCTGGTGGGGCGTTCCGCGAGCATCCGCATCCACAGGGCGAGGAGATTCTGGTGCTCAGTGGCGTGTTTTCGGACGACAGTGGCGATTTCCCCACCGGCAGCTGGCTGTTCAATCCGGAAGGGTTCAGCCATGCGCCGCACTCCACGCCGGGTTGCGACCTGTTGGTGCGTTTGCGCCAGTACCCGGGCGCGCAACGCGGGCGGCGGTTGATCGATACGGCGGCCGAACCCTGGCGTGCGGGACTGTTGCCGGGGCTGTGGCTGAAACCGCTTTACGTGGAAACGGGTTATCCGGAGTATGTATGTCTGTTGCGCTTGGAGCCCGGTACGGAATTGCCGGTGCAGCATTTCGAGGCCGGGGCGGAATACTTCGTGCTCGAAGGCAGTCTGTGCGACGATGCCGGCGAATATGTGGCCGGTTCCTGGCTGCGCCTGCCGGCCGGCGTGGAGCAGACTGTGCGCTCCAAGGCTGGTTGCATCGCTTATCTGCGCCTGGGTGAACGCTCGGGCGGCGTGTTCGAATCCCACCAGGAGAACGGGACAGCATGAGCAACGACCTGCGAGACCAGCTGCTGAGGGCCGGTCTGGTCACCGAGGATCAGGTGAAGGTGGCGGAGACGCGTCCGCAGCGCGCGCCCAAGACTTCGCAAAAGCCTGTCGGGAAGAAGGCGAAACCGAAGAAACCACGTTCGCCGCATGGCGCTAAAGAGGCCTCTTACCGTCCTCAGCGCCCGCGCAAGAAACCCGCTGCCCTGGCGCAGACGCCCAGTCCGACACCGCATCTGGACAAGGCACAGCGCGAGGTGGTGCGCACCTTTCTGCGCGAGAAGCGCCAGAACATTCCGGATGCGCCGCTGCCGTACAACTTTCAGGACGGACGCGCGGTCAAGAAGCTCTGGGTGAACGCCGAACAGCAGGCGGCGCTCGGTGCCGGCGAGCTGGTGATCGTATCGCGAAACGACCGGCACTATCTGATCGGCAAGGAGGACTCGGAGCATCTGCTTACGCTGGATCCCAAGGCGCTGATCATCCGTGCCGACGACGCACGCGGCGAAGAAGACGATCCGGCCTACAAGGATCATCCGATACCGGACGATCTGGTCTGGTAGTGCCGCCGGTCTTTCGCGCGGTCGCTGCCGTGGCCATGTGAGGAGGAATGCTCATGTCGAACCCACGCCGGGAACCCTATACAGGTCGATGTCTTTGCGGACAGGTGAGCTACGCGGTAGACAGCTTCGAGCCCAAGGTGGCGCACTGCCACTGCTCCATGTGCCGGAAGTTTCACGGTGCGGCCTTCACGACATTCGCCAGCGTGCGCAGGGAGTGTTTTCGCTGGGTCTCGGGCGAATCCCTGCTGAAAGGCTATCGGGCTGCCAATGGGACGGTGCGGAAGTTCTGCTCGAATTGCGGTTCGAGCATGGTATTCGTACCTGCGGCGGGTGATGGGGGACGCGTCGAGATCGCCTTGGGAACCCTGGATTCCGAGCTGGATTTCGCCCCGGATGCGCACATCTTCGTCGGCTCCAAGGCGAACTGGGACGCACTGTGCGACGAGTTGCCGAAGTATGTCGCGGACAGGGGCAGCGAGCGCGTCGACTGACGTTGCTGTCAGTCCCAGCGGAAGGTTGCCGCACCTATCGCCAGAAACACCGCGCTCATCGCGGCCAGCACCAGCAGGTGCGGCGCGATGGCGGCCAGTCCGGCACCGTCGAGCATGACGGCGCGTGCCGCCTCGAGCACGTGCGTCAACGGGAATATCTGCGCAAGTTTCTGCACCCAGGGATTGAGCCCGGCGAGTGAGAACCACACGCCCGAGAGCATCATCATCGGCCAGGTGATGAGGTTCAATATGCCCTCGGCCACCTCCTCGCTGCGAAAGCGCGCGGCGATGATCAGCCCGAGGCTGACTAGGCTGACGGCGCCGAGTAGGAACACCAGCAGCAGTGCGGCCCAGGATCCGGCCATCGGAAAGTGCAGCAGCATGCGCAGGCCGAGGTAGAGCAAGGCGGTGACCACCAGCATCAGCCACAGGCGCGACAGGATCTGCGCGGCCAGGAATTCGAACGCGGCCAACGGGGTGGCCTTGAGCCGGCGCAGCACGCCGTTGCGCCGATAGCGGACGATGACGTAACCGACGCCGTAGAGCGCCGAGAACATCATGTTCATGGCCAGTACGCCGGGTACCAGCCAGTCGACATAGCCGATCTGCAGCCCCTCCACCGTTGCCCGCCGGTAGGTGGATGTCCCGCTGCCGTCGAGGATGCGCGCGACCAGATAGCCTTTGGGCGAATTCCTGTTGATCCAGTAGCGGTGTGTGGTCGGGTCGACCAGCATGTCGAGTTTCTGGTGCCCGACCATTTCGACGCCTTGTGTGAGACTAGCTACCGGAATGAAGTCGATATAGCGGGTGGCGAAAAAGCCGCTGTTGGGTACGCTGCCGACCACGCCGACCTTGTATTGGTCCAGTGACTTGCCGGTGAAGGCCACGGCGAAGCCGAGGATGACGAACACCGGCAGGGCGAAGTTCCACATGAGGGCGGCGCGGTCGCGGATGAATTCGCGGTTGCGGGCGCGGAAGACGGCGAAGATGCGTTTGAGCATTGGGGGCAGAAGTAGGGTGTGGGTGTGTTGGGAAGATGGCAGGGTAACCTGTTGGTGAGTGTTTGGGGCGGGAATCGAGGTTTTGGACTTCGGCTGATGGATGTTTAAAAGTCCGCATTCTTCATGCCGGATTTTGTGACCGGAGCCCTGACTGAGGGTGCCCGAAACCAGCTTCAGCACCAACAATGGGAATAGAAACGATACACTTCGATCGGCGCCCAAAAAGTGCGCTTAATCAAGCGTACAGGTTCGAATGAAACATTCAAACGGCCAACTCCCTGTTCAGCCAACCCGACACCCCGTGTAAACTGCCCCAACTGAACAGAAACGCTCCGGCGAACCCGCATGACGACCCTGGCGCCCGATTACGGTGATCTGCACCACCACCTCGCGCGAACCCGCGGGGTCGTTCTGGTCATGTTCACGGCTGTCGGCTGCGGTTCCTGCCGGCGCATGCGCGCAGCGTTGGCCGAATGTCCCGATCTGCCGGTGATCGAGGTCGACGCCGGCATCGATCAGGCGCTGGCTAACGAGTTCGACGTCTTTCATCTGCCTGCATTGTTCGCTTACCTCGACGGCTGTTATCACGGGCCGCTGGCAGTGGAGCCGACGCCGGCGCGTATTGAGGCAGGTCTGAGTGCACTGCTGGCGCAGCCGGCCCAGGATCCGCCATGAATGTCGATTGCGAAGGCTGGCTGGACGCCGCGTACCACCGGCCCTCGCCAAATGCCGACGAGCGGCCCGATGCCTGCGTGCCGGAACTGATCGTGGTGCACAACATCAGCCTGCCGCCAGGGGAGTTCGGTGGCCCCTGGATCGACGCACTGTTCGGTAATTCACTGCCGGCCGATGAGCATCCATACTTCTCCGACATCGCGGGGCTCAAGGTATCGGCGCATCTGCTGATACGGCGCGACGGCACGCTGGTGCAGTACGTTCCATTTCTGCGCCGTGCCTGGCATGCCGGCATTTCGTTCTACGGTATGCGCGAGCGCTGCAACGATTTTTCCATCGGCATCGAACTCGAAGGTGCCGACGACGTACCTTACGAAGATGCTCAGTATGAACGGCTGGCCGGCGTGATCGCTGCCCTGCTGACTGCCTATCCGACGCTTTCGCGCGAGCGGATCAGTGGGCATTCCGACATCGCGCCGGGGCGCAAAACGGACCCGGGGCCGAGTTTCGAGTGGGGGCGTTTGCGCCGCGAACTCGGCCGATGTCTTGCAAGCCGGCCGCTCAGCCCCGAAACTCTTCGCATCGAACCGCCCTGTGAGGACGCCTCATGACGTTGATCTCCCTGCTCATTGCCCTGGCGTTGGAACGCCTGGTCGGTTATATGAGCGATTTCCGCCGTCCGGCGCTGTGGCTACGCTACGCCAACGGTTTCGACGCTACCCTGCGCCGCCTGGGCTTGGGGCATGCCGCTCTGCGTCTTCTGCTAGTACTGCTGGTGCCGGTGCTGGTGGTCGGCTGGGTGAGCGATGTGTTCGATTCCGTGCTTCTTGGTTTGTTGTGGATCGTGTTCAGCGTCGCCGTGTTGCTGGTTTGCCTGGGCCCGGACGACCTCGAGGAGGACGTCAACGCCTACACCGAGGCGGTCGCTATGGAGGACCCGTTACGGCAGTGGCGTATCGCAGCGCGTTTCCTCGGCGCGGCGCATGTGCCGGAGGAACCGCGGAAGCGTGCACGCGCCGTGGCCGAGTCCGCTTTTGCCGAGTCCAACAACCGGATTTTCGCAGTTGTGTTCTGGTTCGCCGTGCTGGGGCCGACGGGGGCGGTGTTCTACCGCTTGGTGCGCTTGCTTGCGCATTTGCCGCTGGAAGACGAGAAGGCGAGTGAGGTCGTCGAGACGGATGAGGACGAGGATGTGGCGCTGGACGAGCGGCCGGAGTCCTCGCGCCTTGCGGCTGGGCTGTGCGCCTTGCTCGAATGGGCGCCGGCGCGCCTTGCGGCGTTGGGCTATGCGGTCACCGGCAGCTTCGATCACGCGATGGACGGCTTGCGCAGCCTGTTCTGGGGTGAGTCGCAGCGCATGTCCGAGAACACCCGCGCGTTGCTGATGCGCAGTGGCGCCGGTGCCGCGCGTCTCGACGACATGCTGGAGGACGAGGCCGATGCCGCGACTCTGAGCGCGGTGTTCGCCACCGTCATCAACCATATCCATCGCAATATCATCGTGTGGATGGCGGTATTGGCGCTGTTCACCCTGGGCGGTTGGCTGACTTGAGCCGGTCGGCCGGCGACTCCGTGCTGGAGGTCGATCTGCTGCGCCATGGCGAACCGGTCGGCGGCCGGCGCTACCGCGGCGACGGCGTCGACGACCCGCTCAGCGAGACGGGCTGGCGGCAGATGTGGTCGGCGGTCGAAGGGGAGCGTTCCTGGTGCCGCGTGTTGAGTTCTCCGCTGCGCCGCGCCCGCGAATTTGCCGAGGCCCTCGCCACGCAACGCGGTGTCTGTTGCGAAGTGGACGAGCGCTGGCGCGAGATTGGCATGGGCGCCTGGGAAGGGCTGACGCGCGAGCAGGCGCAAGCAGTTGATGCGCAGGCCTATGCCGCCTATTACCTCGATCCGCTCGCCGGACGCCCGGCCGGTGCCGAATCGTTGGAAGTCCTGCGCCGGCGCGTGGCAAAGGCGCTGGACTCACTGGATGGGGACGGGCCGCTGCTGGTGGTGGCGCATGCCGTGGTAATCCGTGCCGCTATCGCCCATGCCGTGCAAGGGGCTGCAGCGGCCATGATGCGCATCCCTGTCCCCTATGCAGGGCTGACGCGGTTGCGGCGTGATGAACGCGGCTGGGCGCTGGTTTCTCACCAAGGGACGTGCTGAGCAAATGGCTGAGCGGTGTCCGCGCTTCCGTCTGTCCGAGTGATACTCTGCGGTTGAGTCCGGTGCCTTCAAGAGGCTTTATGCCATGCAGATGAGCCCGTTAGGCGTGTTGCGTGTGACTACAGCCATGTGATCTTGTGGTAGCCCGATGCCTTTGTCGGAAGCTTTGCGTATCATGCGCGCATGAGAGCAATGTGCCGATGGACGAGCGGCGCCCTGGGGCCGTTGTTCCCGTGCTGGCGTCGGCAAAAGCATTCGATAGCTGGCAGTAATCTGCCAATCAGTGCCACGCATTGAATTATGACTATAGATTTATAAGGGCTTATGCCTCTGGATTGCAGTTTTCTGCGTAGTACACTGCCATGACGGAGCCGGCCCTGAAGAGTAGTGGATGAGAGTCAGCGAAGCTGCGAATACAATGGCGGCGCGTGATGCGTCAAAGCTTGCACACTGCATGCATGTTGCCTTCCTGCCAGGCTGACGGACGCGGATGCGAATGCTGACCAACTCCGATGCGAGAGTACCGATGAATCGTCTGCTGCGTGCTTTGGTGCGTGGTGCCGAACGCTTGCCGTTTCCGATTCTGATCAAGGATGGCAGTCTGCGTTGGCGTTATGCCAACGAAGCGGCTTGCGAATTGTTCGGGGTATCTCTGGCGGGTTATCGGCACCAGACCGACGCCGAGCTGCTCGATTCCGGTTTGGCCAAGCAGATTCACGGGGACGATCACGCTGCGCTGAGTCTGCGCGAAACGGCCGAGACGCGCGAGGTCTTGGGCGGCCGCAGTTTCCGGCTCTTCCGCTATCCGCTGCGCGACGGAGATGAGGTCGCCGGGCTGGTCAGCATCGCGCTGGAGTTGACCGAGTTGGAGGAGGCGCGCCTCGCCTTCGAACGCCAGCGCGATTTCTACATGGCCCTGTCCGAGGTCAATCAGGTCGTCATTCGCGACGAATCACGCACCCCTGCCGATCTCTACGACAGCGTGTGCCGCGTCATCGTGCAGCATACCGCCGCAATCATGGCCGTGATAGCCAAGGTCGATCACGAGCAACAGCAGGCGATATTCGTGCACCAGCGCGAAAAATTCGCGCATCTGCCCACGCTACGCGGGCTTCAGTTACCGCTGGACGCGACTCATCCGCAGGGGCAGGGCGCAACTGCCAGGGCGGTGCGCGAAGGTCGCATCATCGTGGTCAACGACATTCAGAACGCTCCGGGGATGGCGCCATGGCATGCGCTGCACAGCGAGTACGGCGTGCGTTCGTCGATCGCGGTGCCGATCACGCTCAAGGGCAATCACGAATTCGTGCTTATCGTGTATGCCGCAGAGCAGGACTTCTTCACCCCCGATCTCGTGCATCTGCTGCGCGATATGGCTGACGATGTAGGCTTTTCCGTGCTGCACCAGCGCCAGGCCGCGCGCCTGAAACATCTGGCGCTGTACGATTCGCTCACCGGGCTGCCCAACCGCCTGCAGTTCTTCGAGCGGACGGCGGCACTGGTCAACGGTGGCAAGTCGATCTGTGCACTGCTCATACTGGATATCGACGATTTCAAGTTCTACAACGACCTGTTCGGCAACGAGGCCGGCGATTCTCTGCTGATCATGGTGGGAGATGGCTTGCAGGCCTTGTGCGGCGACAGCGACGGGACTTGCCGGTTACGCTGGGGCTTTCCTGTGGCTACGCGCTTTATCCGCGGGACGGCGGCGACGTCGATACGCTGGTGCGTCGTGCCGGTATGGCACTGCAGGCGGTCAAGACCGAGGGCGGCAACCATCTGCGAGGCTATCACCCGGCGCTGGAGGAGAGCCTGGACCGACGCCGCGAGGTGCGCGCGAAGATCGAACGTGCCTTGACCGAGGGACGGGTCGAACCGTGGTTCCAACCGCAAGTCGACCTGCTCAGCGGTGAGGTCATCGGCCTGGAGGCGTTGGCGCGCCTGCGCGCCGAAGACGGCTCCGTCGTCACTCCTGACTGGTTCATCGACGTGATCGAGTCCGATGCGACGCTGATTCGGCGTCTCGGCGTGGCCATGCTCGACGGTGTCGGTAAGCGGCTTCCCCGTTTGCGCGAACTGGGGCTGGACGTTCCCGTGTCGGTGAATATCGGTGCGCGCCATCTGCTGGCGCCCGGTTTCCGGCACGACCTGACCCAGTTGCTCGAACGCCACCCGCAGCTGGTACAACGCCTGGAAATAGAGATCACCGAGGCTGAAAGCTTGGCCGACATGCCCCGCGCGGTGAAGATTCTGCATTGGGTGCGGGCGCGCGGCCTGGGTGTGGCACTGGACGATTTCGGCAGCGGCTACGCTTCGGTGGGCAACGTGCGCCAACTGCCGCTGACCACGCTCAAGCTGGACCAGGAGTTCGTTTGCAATTTGCCGGCTTCGGTGGATGACCAGACCATCGTCAGCGCGGTGGTGGTCGGCGTGCGCGGCCTGGGCGTTCGGCTGATCGCCGAAGGCGTGGAAACGGACGAACATGCCGAACTGCTGGGGGCGCTTGGGCTGACCCTGCTGCAGGGCTACGCGATCAGCCGGCCGTTGCCCTTGTCCGAGCTGGAGCGCTGGAACGGCGGCTGGCAGCGCCCCGCCAGCTGGCGACTGTGGGCGCGCCCGGCCTCGACGCAGGGTACGGCGCTGGTCTGCGTCGGCGCCTGGTTCGGTCTGCGGCGCTGGCTGGCGCGGCCCGACCTGGGCGAACCCCAGGTGGTCAGCCGGTTCCGCGAACGGTTGCTAAGCGGCGCGGATTTCGGTTGTCCGCCGCCGCTCACCGAGTTCCGCAGTCTGTTCGTCTCGCTCAGCGATCGCGTGTTGGATGCCGTATCCGATTCCAGCGGGGAAGGCAGTCGCAAGCGTGAGCAACTGCTTGCCGAGGTCGATGCCATGGGACGCATGATGCGCCGCGCGATAGGCCGCAGCAGCCTGATTTCCTGATCGAGTCCGTCGGCGTCTGCCGGCCCGCTTTCAGTCTTTTCCGCCCAATACCGCAACCAACCAGGAGATCAGCCCGAAGAAGGCCGACTCGCCGGCCGGCAGCAGCCAGGCCGAGCTGTGATGTCCGAGCATAACGGAGACGGCCAGCAACAGGCCCGCCAGCATCAACAACCTGCCGACGAAACTGAGTATGCGGCGCATGCCGTGCTGCTCCATGCGTTCGATCAGCGGCCACAGACCCAGACGTTCCAGCGTGTGCCGGCAGCCGGTCGGGTCGATGGCGGCATAGGCAATGCAAAGTGCGATGATCGTGTTGACCACATAAACGGTGGTGACCAGCATACTGAGCCTCTTTGACACGCCATATCGGCGTCGTATGATGTGTTGAATTCTATCGTGTTCCGCGTTCGGTCATTCTTCGCGCAGTGCCTCGACCGGATCGAGCCGTGCCGCGCGCTGGGCCGGCAGAGCACCGGCCAGCAGCCCGATGAACGCGGCCAGCAGCTCCGCCAGCAGGGCGTACATCCAGGGCGTCTTCACCGGCAGAGCCGGCACCAGCAGCCCGAGTAAGTGCGCGCCGCCGGCGCCGACCGCCAGGCCGGCGAAACCGCCCAGGGAGGCGAGCACCACGGCCTCGCCGAGAAACAGTGCGAGAACCTGGCCGCGCCGCGCCCCCAACGCGCGGAGTAGACCGATTTCGGCGGTGCGCTCGCGCACGCCGATGTTCATGATGGTGAAGATGCCGACCGCGCCGACCAGCAGCGAGATGCCGCCCAGCGCCCCCACGGCCAAGGTCAGCACGCCGAGGATGTTGTCCAGCGTGCTGAGCATGTCCTCCTGCGAAGTGATGGTGAAGTCCTCGCTGCCGTGGCGCTGCAACAGTACCTTGCGGATGCGCTCGGCCATCAAGGCGGCGGGTACGTCCGCCGCGTAGCGCACGTCGATTTCCATCAATCCCTCGCGGTCGAACAGCGCCATGGAGCGGCCGGCGGGGATGTAGACCGTATCGTCGAGATCGAAGCCCAGCACTTGACCTTGGGGTGAGAGTACGCCGATGACGCGGAATGTCTCGCCGCCGATGCGCAGGCGCGCGCCGAGCGGATTACGCGTACCGAACAGTTCGCTGCGCAGTTTCGATCCCAGCACGACGAAGGCGCGCGCGGTGCGTGGATTGTCCGCGGGCAGGGAGCGGCCCAGCGCCAGTTGTGCGTTCCAGACCTGCAGCAGCTGCGGGCCTGTGCCAAACACGGTGGTACGCCGCGAGCGACCGTCGGCCGAGACCTCCGCATTGCCCTGCACGCCGGGAACCATGGCTTCGACGTGGGGAAGGCGCGCCAGCGCCTCGGCATCGCCCAGGGTCAGCGGGCGTACGCTGGCGATGGCGCCGCTGGGCATGCCGTGGGTAGTGGTGCGTCCCGGGTTGATCGCGATGAGGTTGGTGCCGAACTGGCTGAACTCGTGCAGTACGAACTGGCGCACGCCTTCGCCGATCGAGGTAAGCAGCACCACCGCGGCGATGCCTACCGCGATTCCCAGCGCGGTGAGGATGCTGCGCATGCGCTGCGCCAGCACGCTGCTCAGGGAAAGATGGACGAAGTCGCGCGAGCGCACCGCTGTCCTTACCTCCGCGATAGGGCTTGTACGGGATCCAGCCGCGCAGCGCGTCTGGCCGGCAGCCAGCCGAACAGAACGCCGGTGCCCACGGCCACGCCGACGCCCGCCGCAATGGCCCAGGTCGGAGCGCTGAGGGAGAAGCTGGGGAACAGGCGGCTTAGGGCGAACAGGCCGGCGTAGGCGACCGCCACGCCGGCGGCGGCGCCGAACAGCGACAGCAGCGCCGCCTCGGTGAGGAACAGGCGGGTGATCAGCCGCGGCGGCGCGCCGAGCGCCTTGAGCAGGCCGATTTCCTGGGTGCGCTGCGAGACCGCGATGAGCATCACGTTCATGATCAGGATGCCGGCCACGGCCAGGCTGATCGCGGCGATGCCGGCGACCGTAAGCGTGAGCGCCGTGAAGATGCGGTCGAAGGTCGACAGCATGGCGTCGAGGCTGATGATGGTGATGTCGTTCTCGCCTTCGTGGCGGGCGGTGATCAGCGTCTCGATGGCGCGCTTGGCGGCAGGGATGGACTCGCGGCCGCGCACCTCGACCAGCACGCGGAACAGTGCCTGGGTGTCGAACAGCGCCTGCGCGGCGGCTACCGGAATGATGGCTACGTCATCCATGTTCGCCCCCAGCGACTGCCCCTTGGATGCCAGCACGCCGACCACGCGAAAGCGCCGGTCGCCGATGCGCACGAGTTCGCCCACTGCGGGTTGGGTGCCGAACAGCTCGGTCTTGAGCGTTTCGCCGAGCACGCATACCGCGGGGCTGGAGAAGGGATCGCCGGTCGGCAGGAAGCCGCCGCGTGCGATCTCCAGATGGCGCACCGTCTTCAGTTCGGCGGTTGACCCGAGGATCATGACGTCGCGCGAGCGTGCCCCTGCAGAGACTTCGGCATCGCCGATCACGAGCGGCGCGATCGAGGCGATCAGCGCACTGTGGCGCAGGCTCAGCGCATCGTCCAAGGTCAGGTCGCGCGGCGTGGCGCCGAGCATGGGCGGCGCGCCGCCGGTGGTCTCGGAGCGTCCGGGCATGATGGTCAGCACGCTGCTGCCAAGGCTGCTGAATTCCCCGAGTACGTACTGCCGCGCGCCTTCGCCCAGCGCGGTGAGCACGATCACCGCGGCCACGCCGATGGCCATCGCCAGGCCCATCAACGCGGTGCGCGCGCGGGCCGCTCCCAGCGCGTGCAGCGTGAAGTGCAGGCCGTCCCGGGCGAGCATGCCGGCGCTGGCGGATGAGGCGTTCATGCGGGGGTGGCTTCGTCGGACAGCACGCGGCCGTCCATGAAGCGCACCATGCGCCGGGCGCGGGCGCCGAGGTCGGCGTCGTGGGTGACCACGATCAGGGTGATGCCGCGGGCGTTCAGCGCTTCGAGAATGTCGATAACGTCGGCGCCGGAGGCGCTGTCGAGATTGCCGGTGGGCTCGTCGGCGAGCAGTACTTCCGGCTCCATGATCGCGGCGCGGGCGATGGCCACGCGCTGGCGCTGGCCTCCGGAGAGCTGGTCGGGGCGGTGCTGGGCGCGGTCGCTGAGCCCGAGTTCATCGAGTGCGCTCTGTACGCGCCGGCGGCGTTCGTTCACCGCGACGCCGGCCAGGATCAGCGGCAGCTCGACGTTTTCGAAGGCGGTCAGGCGTCCGACCAGATGGAAGAACTGGAACACGAAGCCGATCTTGCGATGGCGCACCTCGGCCTGGCGGGCATCGGGAAGCTGCGTGGTGTCGGTGCCGTCGAGCAGGTAGCGTCCGGCGCTGGGGCGGTCGAGCAGGCCGAGGATGTTGAGCAGGGTCGACTTGCCCGAGCCCGACGGCCCCATGACCGCGATGTACTCGCCGCGCCCGATGCTCAGCGAGACGTCGTCCAGCGCATGGACTTCCTCGTCGCCGAGCACGAAGCTGCGGCTGACGCCGTCGAGCTGAATGACCGGCGTCTCGTTCATTTCGCGGCAGCTTTCCCGGCGGTCGCCAACACGTTGTCGGCCACACCCTTGCGGTCGACGCTGGTGACGACCTGCTGGCCGGCCTGCAGCCCCGAAACCACCTCGGTCCAGTTCCAGTTGGACAGGCCGGGCTCGATGCGCGTCAGCTTGAGCCGGCCGCTGGCCTTGTCCAGCACGTAGACCTCGTTGCCGTTGACGACGGCTTCGGTGGGTACGCGCAGTACGTTCGGATGCGCGGCGAGAATGATTTCCACGTCAGCGCTGTAGCCGGCCAGCATGCTGGCGAGGTCGGTCTCGCGCGCGAAACGCACGTCGATGTCGACCGTGCGCGCCTGTTTCTCCAGGTCGATGACGTAGGCGCCGATGCGCGACACCGTGCCCTTGAAGGTCTGCTTGCCGAAGGCGTCGAGCGTGATGCGCACCGGCATGCCGAGCCGCACCTTGGAGGCGTCGACCTCGTCGATGGGCGCCTCGACGTAGAAGCAGGAATTGTCGATCAGGTCGATGACCGGCAGGGTCGCGATGCCGGGAGGGGAGGGCGTGACGTACTCGTCCACCTCACCGTTGATGTCGGCGATCACACCGGCAAACGGTGCGGTGAGGATGGTGCGGTCCAGATTGGCCTGGGCCAGGCGTACCCTGGCCTCGGCGACCTGGTGGCTGGCGTGAGCGCCTTGGCAGTCCGCGGCGCGCGCCTTGGCGGCAGTCTCGGCCTTGTCGGCCTGCTCTACCGAGACCATGCCGCGGCGGTTCAGCGCAATCTGCCGGTCGGCCTCGCGTTTGGCCACGTCGGCCTGCAGGCAGATGCTGCGCGCCTGGGCGGCGGTGGCTTTGGCCTCGCTACCGGCAAGGGCGAGCTGGGCCTTGAGGTCGTCGTTGCGCAGTTCCAGCAGCACCTGGCCCTGCTTGACCTTCTCGCCCTTGTGCACGTCGAGGCGGGCGATCTGCCCGCCGACCGCGGGAGAAAGCTTAGTGCGTCGGCAGGCTTCGACCGTACCGGCGCGGGTATTGGCGACGTTGGCCTCGACCGGACCGTGCCCGACCGTGGCCACGGTGATGGTGATCGGCTGTGGCCGTTGCAACCAGGCGGCGAGGCCGACTATTGCGACGACCAGTACGGCGGGAATGACATAACGCGGCCGCAACAGGCGCATGAGGCTTCCTCCGAAACGGTGTCGGATGCTTCGACGAGACGCAGGTGGCCCATTGAAGCACTGTTGCTCAGCGTACTCTGCGCGACCGTTTCGTGTAGCCGGATCCGGGGTGACCTTGACCCCGATCAGTTTTTCATCGAGAGCCGGTCAGAACGCCTTTGGCACCGCCTTGACCGAGTAGAACAAATCCTCGTCGATGATGTGGAACAGACGATCGATATTCGGATGGGCACCGGCGTTGACGCGCGCGTCCTCGGCGTGTTCGGCGAACAGCTCCAGCGCTTCCTTAGCCGCCTTGGGCGTGAGGCCGCCGTGCTGAACGGCGACGTAGTAGTACACCGCCAGCGAGCCCTGGCTGCCGGGGACGTTCTCGATCGCCGCCTCGGGCTCGTAGCCGTCGCCGTAGAGTTCCAGTGCCTGGAGATCATCGACGGAAGGCAACTGTGCGAGGTTTTCGGCGAAGCTGGGCATGTTCGGTTTCTCCTGAATGCGGGCGCCCGAGTGTAGTGAGGTCTGCGCGCACGCTCAAGGACGGTTAGAATTCGGCGTTCTTACGTACAACTGCAGGAGCCGTCGATGTCCACCAGCCACTACCTCGAGACGGCGCTCAGCGCCGCGCGCGCCGCCGAGGCCGTCATCCGCCGCTACTGGGAGCAGGGTGTCGAAGTGACCCTGAAGGCGGACGAAAGCCCGGTCACCCGGGCCGACGTCGAGGCTGAGGAGGCCATCCGCAAGGTGATCCTGGAGCGCTTCCCCGAACACGGTTTCTTCGGCGAAGAGACCGGCAAGACCCGCGCCGACGCCGAATTCACCTGGCTCATCGACCCGATCGATGGCACCAAGAGCTTCATTCGCCGCACGCCGTTCTTCTCCACCCAGATCGCGCTGACGCGCGGCGGTGAACTGATCCTGGGCGTGTCCAATGCGCCGCTCTACGGCGAACTGGCCTGGGCTGAGCGCGGGCAGGGCGCCTATATCAACGAGCGCCGCATACGCGTGGGCGGCGTGGAGCGCCTGAGCGACGCGGCTATTTCCTTGGGCAATATCAAATCACTCGCCCAGGGGCCGGCCTGGTCGGCGCTCGGCGGGATTGTCGGCGAGGTCAACCGTACGCGCGGTTACGGCGATTTCTGTCACTACCACATGCTTGCCGCCGGGCAACTGGACCTGGTCGTCGAATCCGATCTCAACATTCTCGACGTCGCGGCGCTGTCGGTGATCGTCGAGGAGGCCGGCGGCGTGTTCACGCAGCTCGACGGTGCGCCCCTCGGGCTGGAGAGCACGTCAGTATTGGCGGCGGGGAGTGCGGGCTTGCACGGCGAGGTGCTGGGGCGTTTGGGCGCTTGAGTCGTTGCTTCTATCGCTGATGAGGCGGGAATGCCCTGCGAGCCATTCCTGTCCATGCGCCCGCCTGCGAGGCAATTGATCAGGAGCGTGTGGATGTCATGAAATAAACCATGATAGAAACATACAAATGAAAGCGCAGGTGACAGTCGTTATCAGAGTCCAATAAAACACCCGTCCCAGGAAGCGGTCTAGCGCTGTTCGCCTGCGGCGTTTCCACCACGAAGTGGTAATGGCTGGTCATCTCGCAATAGACATGCACGCGCCAATTGAAACGCGTGCAGACCGCGCCCAACTGCACTAGCCAAGCTTCACGGTCCTCGTCATCACGGTAAATCCCTTCGCGGCGATCAACACGCGAGGTCATATGGTAGAACTCACCTGGCAACTCGATGCGTAGCGGTCTGGACATGCCGCAAGCTCGGCTAACGGATGCGCGATTGCATGGCCTGAGCCCGACTCTTAATATGACCCCGACTCTTAATCTAGATTGCAATTAAATCTATACTCATTGTGGGAGTCGGCCATAAGGGAAAGAACATGAAAACGTATTACCGTCTGGCATTAGGTCTCAACACTGTATCTATAGTAGTTGCATTACTATTCGCGATAGAAAACACAAGCCTGCTGATTTTGGTTGTAGCGATGGTGGGGTTGTTAGGTTGTCTGATAAAAATGGAACATTTTGCAAGAGAGAAATTCAATTTTTATGAACAGATTCTCGATGTTATCCCAAATCCACTTTCTGTCACTGACTTGGATATGAAGTGGACGTTTGTCAATCGAGCTGCTACCGATCCACTGGGAGTGAAACGTGAGGACGTACTCGGACAGCACTGCTCAAATTGGGGAGCAAACATCTGTAACACCGAAGACTGTGGTGTGCACTGTTTAAGAAAAGGCAAACCGAACACTTCCTTTCACCAGTGGGGAAAAGATTTTCGTGTAGACACTTTTTACATCAGTGGATTGGATGGCAACGAGATAGGCCATGTTGAATATGTACAGGAAGTATCAGAAAAGGTTGCGCTAAAAGCCGTGTACAAAGATGTGGATGGCATCAGTGCAAACCTCACAACAGGGGCAAACGAGCTTAATGCTGCCAGCCATGCTCTGACAGTAGGCTCAAATCAGCAAGCGGCTTCTATTAGCCAAATCGGCAACTCGCTCAATGAGATTCTTACTCAGGCCAATGACAATGCCGAGCGTGCATCAAGAGCCAGTGTGGACTCGTCCAAGGCACAGAAAGCTGCGACCATGGCCTCCGATGAAATAAGAGAACTTGAGCAAGCGATGCAGGAAATTAATCGCTCAAGCGAAGCGATCAGTGACATTATTAATATCATTGATGATATAGCATCTCAGACTAACTTGCTTGCACTGAATGCTTCGATTGAGGCCGCTCGGGCAGGCGAAATGGGGCGCGGTTTTGCTGTGGTAGCAGATGAAGTAAGACAACTTGCTGAGCGCAGTACAACAGCCGCTAGCGAGTCTGCACAGTATATTCAGTCATCAGTAGAAAATGTCGAAAAGGGAAATGCAATATCACAAAAATGTGTGAATGCATTAAGCGAGATTGTTAAGCACGTGGCAACTATCTCCAATACCATCGAAGAAATAGATAATGCATCGCAAAGTCAGGCGATGGGGTTGAGTCAGGTAAATCAGGGCATGTCAGAAATTGATAAGGTGACTCATTCGACGGCAGCGTCTGCGGAAGAGACTTCTCTCTCTGCCTCTGAGTTGAGCGAGCTTTCGCTGAAACTTCAGGCTCAGCTCGAAAATATGAAAAAGATTGACGGATTAATCGATGATTCCGGCAAGAAAGAATTCGCCATCATCGAGGTTAAAGATGTGTCATAACATAAAGAAAACCTGAAATATTCCGAGTATTGAGGCCTCGGGATATGGTTCCAAATGAGCTGGATGCCTTAAGGTGTGGGAAGCCAAGGCTGCCTATCTGGATGATTGGCCGGACGAGATAAAGAGACGCACGCTGTGCAAACGGTTGAGTGTATGAGGCCGTTCCCATACAGAGGGGGCGGTATATTATCGACCGGTCTTCGGGACTCGTTTAAGTGTCTAGCCAGCTCTCGGTCCTCGTCATCGTTGTAGATCTCCTCGCGCCGGTCACCACGCCGAGTTATATGGTAGAGCCCATCGGCCAGTTCGATGCGTAGGGGCCTGGACATGCCGCAAGCTTAGCTGACGAATGCTTGATTGCAAGGCTTGGCCCCGGTTCTTTGCTGGGGCGTTTGAGCGCTTGAGTCGTTGCTTCTGTCGCTGGCGAGAGGGCGTCAGTTTCGCCATGCAACCACGCTCCAACAAGTGAGACTTCGCGTGGGTAAGTATATGAAATAACAACGAAAAATAACGCAATCCTGATGGTCATCACCGTCCACACCACGAACGAATAACGGTTATTCACTTGCCAATAGTAAAGTGACGAAGGGCCAACAAAAGCGAGCCAGACGGCAGGGGCTACAAGAATAAACGTGAACAGCCACTGAGCGGGCGATGATGGTCTGGTAGTCAGCACGGCCAAAGCGACGCTTGCGATCACAAACCACCGCCAAGTCCAGCTGCGTGTGCGATAGGAATCTCTAGGTTTTAAGATCATCGGTAATGACTGAAACGCCTGTAGAGAAGTGGGTGGCGGCGGGAGAAGTGAACATTGCATTCCCGTCAGGCATTTGAATTTGCCGTCTCTCGCTACGATCCTCCATCAACCAATATGAGATTACCCTCCGTGCTCCTGTGACGAATGCCGAATAGCTCTTTGACTTCGGGGTCGGCGAGAAAGCTGTTTGCGTTCTCCCTTGTTTCGAACTCAAGAACTATCAGTGTTTCCGGGCGCCAAGTGCCCTCAATAGTGTCAGGGTGAACGCCCTCAATCAGGTATTTTCCGTGATGCTTTTTTATATGCGATGGAATTTTTTCTACGTATTCCATGAATTCATTTAGATCAATGATTTTGAAATCCAGAATTAGATACGCCTTCACGATCGAATGATTTCCAGTGTTCCTGCTTCAACGTCCACGTTCAGGTGCGCGGCGGATCAATCACTACTTACAGCATGTTGTTGGGTATTGAATTTCTCATACCTCTCTATGCTTTCTTCGCGAACCTGGTAGCCGCAAACAGCGGAGCCTGAACCAATATGTACCAGTCCGGCCTTGGCGAGAACTCTGCCCGACGCTGGATTTCGGCTAAGGTGGTGCGCATGAACTCTATCGAGTTTCATCGCGCCGAAGCCGAATCGGATAATGGCTTTGCAGGTTTCAGTGGCGTATCCGTTGCCCCAATGGTCGACTCCAACCCAATAGCCGATTTCAGCTTCTCGATGGCTGAAATTCATCAGCGAGATACAACCAACAAGCAGGTCGGACTCTTTGATAGTGATTGCGAACGTTGCTAGTTCCCCTCGCCCCCACTTTTCCGAGTGAGAGCCGATCCACGTTTCTGCGAGACCATCAGGATATGGATGGGGAATATTCGCTGTGACATCTGCGATCCGTATGTCGCCCGCGAGCTGTTGAACCCGAAGAGCATCGGTCTTGACGAAGGGTCTCAGGACCAATCTTTGGGTTGTCAATGATGGCTGGCTTTCCATTGAGCTATCGGCGCTGAACATCATTCCGTAGGATAGCTAGTACTTCATGCTGGAGTGCATATCCAAGCCGCATAGCACCGGCCGCCTGAACCGCTCCGGGTATTGCGGAGGCTCCAACACTTGAGAGAATGGAGCCATGAACAAGTCGAACAAGTTTTCCCCGGAAGTGCGTGAGCGTGCGGTTCGCATGGTCCAGGAGCATCGCGAGGAGTATCCGTCGCTGTGGGCCGCGGTGGAGTCGATTGCCCCGAAGATCGGCTGTGTGCCCCA
>NZ_JARRQY010000060.1:0-23846 GCF_037381185.1 Acidihalobacter sp. | reverse complement strand
GTTGGGGGTGAGTGCAACGAACCCCAACATGAGCTGCGCCGTCCGCGTTGGGGTGCGCTTCGCTTACCCCAACCTACGTTTCCGATTCGTAGTTCAGTGGCTTGGGTACGTTCTATTTTGTCTTGTCGATTCCCGTTTGGCTTTGCCTCGAGCGTGCGCCCCGGCGCGGGGCCGGGCGGCAGGACGCCGCCCGAGCAGGCTTTGTCAGGAGGGCAAGTGCCTGCGGTGCCCCGTGACGGGGTGTGCGCTCGAGGTTTGCCCGTAGGGACAAGGCCTTTCGGGTGCCTTTCTTTCGCCTCTTTCTTTGGGCATGCAAAGAAAGGTACTCGGGCGCGTCACCCACGTAAGATCAGTACTACCTCACGCTGATTCGCGCCCGAAAAGTACCCCAGACGCAAAATTAATGCGTAGGCTTTACGCATCACCAATCGCTCCAGACCTCGAATCGCGCACGAAACAAACCGCCAAACGGTCACAGGCGACGCACCAATTGCGAGGCTACTTGCCCCGCATGTACTGGTAAATAGAAGCGAAATCCTCGCGCCCCAAACCTTCCTGCCGCGCCGCGGCATACAGTTCCTTGGCCGCGTTGGTCAGATTCAGCGGCTGGCCGTGCTCGTAGGCGGTCAGCGCCGCCAGGTGCAGATCCTTGTGCATCAGCTCCAGCGGGAACTGCACGCTGTAGTCGCCGGCGCGGATCATCTCGGCCTTGGCTTTCAGGAAGGGCGCGGCGACCGGAAGCTTGGGCAGGGTGTCGAGCAGGAATTCGCGTGACAGGCCCATCTTCTCACCCAGCGCCAGGGTCTCTGCGAACACCAGCATGGATTGCGCGAGCAGGGCGTTGACCAGCATCTTCAGACTGGTGCCGCGCCCCGTTTCGCCGACGTGAATGAGCTTGCTACCCATGTGACCGATCAGTTCTTCGGCCTCCTTCACGTCTGCCGCATCGCCGCCCACGAAGAACGCCAGCTCGGCGTTTTCGGCCTGTGGTGCGCTGCCGGCAACGGGCGCGTCCAGAAAGCGTACGCCATGGGAGCGCGCGGCGGTTTCTTCTTGCTGGCTGAAAGACGGATTGACCGTGGAGCAGTCCACCCACAGGGCGCCCTGTTTCATCGCCGCGAGAAAGCCTTCGTCGCTCAGCGCGAGTTCGGTTACGACGTCCGGGTTCGAGAGCATGGTGAACACGACGTCCGCGCCGTCCACTGCATCGCGAGCCGAGGCGGCGATTTTCGCGCCGAGTTCGCCCAGCGCGCGGGCGGGCGCCTGCGAGCGGTTGTAGACGGTAAGCTCGACGCCATGCTGCAAGAGATTGGCTGCCATGCGGCTGCCCATGATGCCGAGGCCTATGAATGCAACGTTCATGGTGTCTCCTTCGCGATGCGGTTATGGTTTGCGCTGACACACGATCCGGGGTAGTCGCCGATGTGTTCATCGATTGTGGACCGACCCGTGCCTTATTTCAGCCAGTGGGAGTCGGCCGCCCTGGCGCCCGCGCTGATCGCCGGCGTCGCGCAGTTGACCGATGATCCCGACTGGCAGGCGTCCGGTGCGCGCAGTCTGAGCGAATACGCCACCTGGGCGGGCCATGTCTGCGGGATGGCCTGCCTGAAGATGATTCTCGCCGCGTGTGCCGGGCGTGTGGTGCCGACCCTGGAGCTGGCTCGCGGAGCCTGCCGCTATGGCGCCTACACGGTCGACGGAGAGGCGATCAAGGGGCTGATTTACGCGCCGTTCACGGCGTTCGTGGAGCGCGAGTTCGGCTTGCAGGCCGAGGTTGTTACCGGCATCGAGGCAGGCGATCTGCCTGCGTTGCTTGTACGGGCAGCGTTTTTCATGGCCTCGGTCCACAAGTCCATCCGGACGCCGCAACGCGTGCCGCAGGAAAGAGGGGGACATCTGGTGTTGGTCACGTTCGCCGGCATGCAGGGCGTTACCTTTCACAACCCGTCCGGGCACGGTGCCGCCTCGCGTGCAGACGTGCATCTGTCGCTGGAGACCTTCGCGGCGTTCTTCGCCGGTCGCGGGGTGGCGGTCCTGCCTTCGGCCTGATCCGGGCGGGTCAGACGGAAGATTGCCCCAGCAGGGCCTCGTAGAGTTCCAGTTGCGCTGCGGAGAAGCAGCAGAAAACCACTTCCTGCAGGTCAGTGAGCCGCTGCAAGGTGTCGCGCACCGTAGCCACGGCGATTTGTGCCGCGTCGGCGGGCGGATAGCCGTAAACACCAGTGCTGATATTCGGGAAGGCTATGCTGCCCAGGCCGTGGGCCGATGCCACTTCCAGCGAACGGCGATAGCAGGATGCCAGCTGTTCCGGCTCGCCGCGGGTGCCGCCGCGCCATACCGGCCCCACGGTGTGGATCACGAAACGCGCCGGCAGGCGAAAACCGGGCGTGAGCTTGGCCTCGCCGGTCACGCAGCCTCCCAACGGGCGGCAGGCTGCGAGCAGTTCGGGACCGGCCGCACGGTGGATAGCGCCATCCACTCCGCCGCCGCCCAGCAGGGAGTTGTTGGCGGCGTTGACGATGGCATCCACCGCTAGTGTGGTGATGTCGGCTTCGATGGCGCGAACCGTCGTGTTCGGCATGCTGACCTCCGTGCAGGGCCGGGTCAATAGACCGATCGGATGTGTGCCGTGATTGAACTTCGGGAGCGGCAGCCAGGTCAATGCCAGTATGAACAGGCCGACGAGCAGGGGAATCAAAGTCGGCTCGATGCGTTCGAGCACGAAGCCCGCGAGGAGCGCGGCGAGCAGGTTTCCGAGCGCGAAGAATCCGATCAGCCGGGGCGAAGCGTGTCGGTGAGTCATCCATGCTAGTCCGGTGTTGGAGCCTAGTCGAGCGACGCCGTGCACGGGAATCAGCGCCAGCGTCAGGACACCCGTGAGGCGATCATCAGCGAGCGGGCGAAACTGCTGGCGAGCAATAGCATGACATTGGTCAGGCTCAGGTCGGCTAACCATTGTTGCATGGGGATGGGCTGGTGTAGGATTGAATTTCGCGGTAAGTTTAATGCTTATCTCCAAATACTGAGTGACCAGCCATGCTGGCCGAGGGAGCAACGGCATGGCGGACGCGGGGCATTCGAGGTTTGCGGCGCCGTGTGTGGGTCGCTCCCCTTTTGCCAAGACAATCCCTGAATAACATAATAAAATCATTGGTCTTTGCTATAACTAACAGGGTGGCGCATTTAAGAACGAGTAACAATTTCAACTCTTGCAGGTCGTCGCACTATGCGGATGGCAACCCGTCCTCAGCAAGCTTATCCGTGGCTTCAGTTCGCGCTGCGGTTCGCGCTCATCTGGGGACCGCTGAGTCTGTTGCTCGCGGCCGTGGTCTGGGTATTGTTCAAAGTCCAGGTCGATGCAGCAGGGGCGTCGATTCGCAATAGCGAGCGGCACGTCCTGGCGCTCGCCTCCAATACGGTTTCGACGGAACTGAGCATATTGCGCGGCGATACGCTGTATCTGGCTTCCGTATCGTCGTTGCGTGCCTGGCTCGACAGCGGTTCGGCCGCGGCGCACGCGCATCTCAGCGCCGACTTCCTGGCGTTCGCACGGGATCGCGGAATCTACGATCAGGTGCGTTTCTTGAACGCGCAGGGACGCGAGGTCGTACGCGTCAACTGGAATCGCGGGAAGCCGGTCGAGGTGCCTTCAAAGGCCCTGCAGGCCAAGGCCGGCCGCTACTACGTGCGTGACACGCTGGCCCTGCCGGCGGGCCATGTCTATGTTTCGCCGTTCGATCTCAATGTTGAACACCATGCCGTTCAGCGTCCATTCAAGCCGATGATCCGCCTCGGTACGCCGGTATTCGGCCCCGACGGCCGGAAGCGTGGTCTGGTCGTGTTGAACTACATGGGGCAGCGTCTGCTCGACCAATTGCGGGTTATCCATGGTCCCAACGGCGAGGATGTCTGGTTGCTCAACGGGAGAGGGGACTGGCTGCTGGGCCCGCAGCCGAAACTGGAATGGGGATTCATGTTCCCGGGTCGGCACAATGCCCGTTTCTCCAGTGACCATCCTGCAGCCTGGCGACATATCGATTCGGGGCCTGCGCAGGGCCAATTCGTGCTCGATGGCGATCTGTATACCTACTCCAGGTTGCCGCTCTCTAAAATATTCGGCACCGATGTGGGAACACGCCATTGGGTGCTGGTTTCCAGGGTGTCTCATGCGGCGTTAGCGGCGGATGTGGCGGCTTACGCACGTGGGCTCGGCACGGTGTTTGGCGTTGCCGTGCTCCTGCTGGCGGTGGCTGCTGCGTTGATCGCCTACTACGGTACGCGCCGTCGGCAGAGCGAGCTGGCCGTGCGCGCCAGCGAGAGCCTCTTTCGCGGGCTGCTCGACGCGGCCCCTGACGCTTTCGTGATCGTCGATGCGAGTGGGTGCATCACGATGGTCAACGAGCAGACCGAACGCTGGTTTGGTTATGACCGCGACGAATTGATCGGGCAGTCGGTGGAAATGCTGGTTCCGGAGCGTTACCGAGAACCTCATGTCGGGTATCGAGCCGGGTATCTGACCGAGCCGAAGCTGCGCTCGATGGGGGCGGGGCTCGATCTTTACGCCTTGCGCAAGGATGCCAGCGAATTCCCGGTGGAGATCAGTCTGAGCCCGTTGCGCACGGGCAAGGAAAACCTAGTGATCGGTATCGTGCGCGATATCGCCGCGCGCAAGCGCATCGAGGAAATGCGCCGCGTCGCCGAGACGCAATACCGCGAGCTGGTCGAGAGCCTGCCCATCGGTATCTATCGCAACTCCCTGAGCGGCAACGGTCATTTCCTCGATGTGAACCCGGCCATGGTGGATATGTTCGAGGCCAAGAGTGCGAACGAGTTGCGCGAGTATCGCGTAAAGGACCTGTGCTGCGACGTCGAGGCGGCTTCGGCGTTAGCGGACAACTTGGTGAAAGAGGGCAGTGTCAGGGGCCATGAGCTGCGCGTGCGTACGCTGCGGGGGCGGGAGTTCGATGTCTCGATTTCGGCTGTGCTGAAGAAAGATCCGTCCGGCAGGACCTATCTCGATGGTATCGCCGAGGACATCACTGCCCGCAAGCAAAGTGAAGCGCATATCCACAGCCTCAATCAGGCCTTGCGCGATCGGGCGACGGAACTCGAGGCGGTCAATACAGAACTCGAATCGTTCAGCTATTCCGTTTCGCACGATTTGCGCGCACCGCTGCGCTCGATGGATGGTTTCAGCCGCATTCTGCTCGACGAATATGCCGAGCGCCTAGACGACAAGGGCCGCGACCGCTTGGGCAGGATCCGCGCCGCGACCCAGCGCATGGGGGTGTTGATCGACGATCTCCTCAAGCTGTCGCGGGTCAGCCGGGTCGAACTGCACCGCGAAGCGGTCGACGTCAGCACGATGGCGCGGGACGTGGTGCAGGAGCTGCGCAAGGATGAGCCTGACCGTGACGTCGAATTCTCGGCACAGGAAGGACTGATGGAGGCTGCCGATGCGCGTCTGCTGCGCGTCGTGCTGGACAACCTGCTGGGCAACGCCTGGAAGTACACGGGAAAAACCGAAGGTGCCGGAGTGGAGTTCGGCGCGTATACCGAGGACGGCGTTCAGGTCTTCTACGTGCGTGACAACGGTGCGGGCTTCGACATGACGTATGCCGGTAAGTTGTTCAGCGCCTTTCAGCGTTTACATGATGCCGGTGAATTCCCCGGCACGGGCATCGGCCTTGCGACGGTGCAGCGAATCATCCGCAAGCATGGCGGACGCGTCTGGGCGGAGGGCGAGGTCGGCCGCGGCGCAAGCTTCTACTTCACCTTGCAAAGAGCGGAGGCGACATGAACAAGGGCGTGATTCTGTTGGTCGAAGACAACCCCGACGACGAAGAACTGACTCTGCATGCGCTGGAGCAGAACCGCATAGGCAACGAGGTCGTCGTCGCGCATGACGGCGTGCAGGCCCTGGATTACCTGTTCTGTACGGGGGCGTGGGCCGACCGCAAGCCCTGCGATCCTCCGGCACTGGTGCTGCTCGACCTGAATCTGCCGAAGCTCGACGGGCTGGAAGTGCTGCAGCGTGTCCGTGCGGATGAGCGCACCCATCTGTTGCCCGTGGTGATTCTGACCTCGTCCAACGAGGACGAAGACCGGCTGCGAGGCTATACCCTGGGAGCGAACAGCTACGTGCGCAAGCCGGTGGATTTCGACGAGTTCGTGCGTGCCGCAGGGCAGGTGGGCATGTACTGGCTGCTGCTCAATCAGCCCGCGCCTGATTGAAGGGGGGCAATCATGGACAATTCGAACTATACGAGTACGCCCAAATTGTTGCGGGCGGTGCTCGTGGAAGATGTCGAGGACGACGCACTGCTGCTGGTCGATCATCTCGAGAAGAGCGGTTTTCGGCTCGATTGGCAGCGGGTCGATACGGAGCCGGCGCTGAGGAGCGCGCTGCGTCAAGCGTGGGATATCGTGTTTTCAGACTACTCCATGCCGCAGTTCAGCGGCGCGCAGGCGCTTGAGGTCGTGCGGGAAATCGATCCGGACATGCCCTTCATCTTCGTGTCCGGCACCATCGGCGAAGATGTCGCGGTGGAAGCCATGAAGGCCGGCGCGCAGGACTACGTTATGAAGGGCGCGCTGATGCGCCTGTCACCGGCCGTCGAGCGTGAGCTGATCGAAGTTGCCGCGCGGCGCGAGCGACGGCGGACCGAGGAGAGCCTGAAACAGCTTTCGCTGGTGGTCAAGCAGGCAGCCGACAGCGTCTTCATCACCGATCCCGACGGGCTCATCGAGTACGTCAATCCCGCATTTGAAATGCTGACCGGCTATGCGGAAAGCGAGGCTCTGGGGCAGAGTTCCTCCATCCTGCGTTCCGGGCGTCACGACGACGCTTTCTACCGCACCATGTGGGAGACGGTCACGCGTGGTGACGTCTATCGTGGCACCCTGGTCAACCGGCATAGGGATGGCGGAATATTCTATGAGGATAGGACCATTACGCCGCTGGTCGACGAGGCCGGCTGCATTTCGCATTTCGTCTCTACCGGTCGCGACGTCACCGCGCGCGTGCAGGCTGACGAGGAGCGCGACCGCGTGGTGGCGATTCTGGAGGCGACGCCCGACCTGGTCGCGATCATGAGGCCGGACGGGGCGCTGATCTATCTCAACGACTCCGGTCGGCGGCGTCTCGGTCTGGCGGAAGGCGAAGATGTCAGTTGCCGCTTCATTCAGGAATTCTTCCCCGAGGGCTTTACCGATAGTATGGCCGGGGAGGTCGGGGCCGAGGTCCACCGTACCGGCGTGTGGAGCGGTGAGAGCGTGGTACGGCTCGCGGGTGGGCAGGAAGTTCCGGTGTCCCAGGTCATACTGGCGCACACCGACGAGGACGGCGGAGTCGAATATCTGTCGACCATCATTCGCGACATATCGGAGCAGAAGCGTTTCGAGGCCAAGCTGCAGTATCGGGCCACCCATGATCGTCTGACTAATTTGCCCAATCGTTTTTTGCTCGCCGACCGGCTGGGTTCTGCGCTGGAACGCGTCTGGCGTTACGGGCGCTGCCTGGCGGTCTTGTTTCTCGATCTCGACAACTTCAAAAGGGTGAACGACAGCCTGGGACATCCCGCGGGCGACGGCGTGCTGCAGGCGGTCGCCCGGCGTCTGCAGGACTGCCTGCGTCCGACCGATACGGTCGCCCGCCACGGCGGCGACGAGTTCACCATATTGCTGGACGATCTCGCCACTCCGGATGATGTTTTGGTGGTGCTCCACAAGATGCATACCGCCTTCGAGCGGCCGGTGATCGGTGGCTCGCACGAAATCTACATTACCTTCAGTGCCGGTATCGCCGTCTATCCGCAAGATGGCAAGGACGCCGAGGATCTGCTGCGCAATGCGGACACGGCCATGTACCGGGCGAAGACCGCCGGTCCCAGCCAGTACAGTTTCTATGCCGTGGACATGAACGCGCGCAGCCACGAGCTGTTGAGCCTGGAGGCGGATCTGCGCCGTGCCCTGGAACGGGGGGAGTTTCGGCTCTACTATCAGCCGCAGGTCGAACTCGAGAAAGGGCGCATCGTCGGCATGGAGGCTCTGATCCGCTGGCAGCATCCCAGCCACGGGTTGATCTCTCCCGCCGATTTCGTGCCATTGCTGGAGAACACCGGTCTGATCGGGCCGGTCGGCGAGTGGGTGCTGCGCCAGGCCTGCGCCGACTTGCAGACCTGCCGTGAGTCGGGTTTCCCTGACCTGCGGGTGTCGGCCAACGTCTCCGCCGCGCAGTTCGACGATATGGAGTTGTTGCGGAAGGTGCGGGGTGCGCTCGAGGGGCAGGGCGTACCGCCGTCGGCGCTGGAGCTGGAGTTGACCGAGAACATCGTCATGCGGGATCCGCGAGCCGCTGCCGAAATTTTGCGGGCGCTGCGCAACCTCGGCGTGCGAATCGCCGTGGACGACTTCGGAACCGGCTATTCGTCGCTGAACTACCTGAAGACTTTCCCGCTGGACGTGCTCAAGATCGATCAGACCTTCATCGGCGATCTGATGGAGGATTCCAGCGATGCGGCGATCGTCGAGGCGAGCATCGTGTTCGCGCACAAGCTCGGGCTCGAGACCGTTGCGGAGGGGGTGGAGACTCGGGAGCAACTCGCCTTTCTGCGCAAGCACGGATGCCAGATGGTCCAGGGTTACTACCTGAGCCGGCCGATTCCCTTCGCCGAGTTTTTCGATTTGCTGCAGGAGGGCAGACGCTGGTGACTCGGGTATCAGTAATGGACCGCTAGCCAGATCGTTTCGGTGTCCGGAGCGGTCCATTCGACCCGGTGCCTGCAATGGGCGGGGATGTCGGCATAATCTCCCGGCCGCAGCGTGAGCGTGCTGCCGTCGTCGAAGCCCAGGCGGGCTTCGCCGGCCAGTAGGGCGACCCACTCCGGTCCGTCCTGATCGTACCAGTCGCCTACCGGCGTGCACTGGCCTGTGGAGACGATGCGTTCGATGAGCACTTCGCCCCGTCCGGCCAGGTGTTCGAAAGTTTCTTCGTATAGATCCCGCGGCAGCGCGGCAAACAGATTGCCTGTATTCATTTCCCGCGGTCTGTTCACGCTATTAGCGGCCGGCCCTACCGGTTGCGCCCGGTTGACCGCCACTCGGCGTTGCGCGTCGTTCATTTGGAATGCCCAAATCACTCTCCTAGTGCCTTGATTGGCGGTCAACCGGGCGCAACAGCGCACCGCGCAATAGTGTGAACAGGTCTTAGTCTTCCACAGAATGCATGAATGTCGCGCACAGCGCTTCCATGCCCGCGCAGTCGTCAGCGTCGAAGCGTGCCGGCAGGGGGCTGTCGACGTCCCAGACGCCGAGTAGCGTTGCGTCTGCGCGCAGCAGCGGCACGACAATCTCCGAACGCGAGGTCGCGTCGCAGGCAATGTGGTCCGCAAACGTGTGCACATCCTCGACCAACTGCGTCTCGCGGTACTGGGCAGCCATGCCGCATACGCCGCGGCCCAGCGGGATGCGCACACAGGCAGGTTTGCCCTGGAACGGCCCGACGACCAGTTCCGTGCCGTCGAACAGGTAGAAGCCGGCCCAGTTGACGTCGGGCAGCGCATCGAACACCAGCGCGGCGAAGTTGGACGCGTTGGCGATCAGGTCACTCTCATCGGCAAGCAGGGTGCGCACTTGCGCGCAGAGTTCCGCGTAGAGCGAGGGTTTGTCGCGGTTGGAGATGGGGGGTGGGGGAAACATGCTGAATGAAGTCCTGTTGTAGCCTGGGGGCGATCATCGGGGGCGTATCAGTATGCACTCGATGCCGCAGTCCGGCATCCGGTTTTGGCGAGTTCTGTGCGCTGCCGATTGGTCGGGGATAGCAGTGATTTTCTGTCGATATCTTGCGCCCCAAAAATGCGCGCAGTTATAAATACGCCCCATTCGTGGGCGGGCATATCGCTGCGGATGCGCATAAACTAGCTTGGTTTGCCGTTTCCCGGTCGTTATACGGGAATTCGGGGGCGAGGGGTTATGGCACTTTTGTTGCATTTTAGGGCTGGGCTTTTACGGCGGTCAGCAGTGCCATCAATGGCGCTCGATAGTGTTCAACATAATAAGAGTCACGTAACTGCCGATGACAATATGTAGCTTTATTAAGGGGATTTTTTTACAGGAGCGGATCTCAGGTAACGGGATCGACACGAAGGGCCCAACGAGGAAAATCCAATGATGTATAGCAAGGGGCGCGGTTTCGCGCTTGGGATGGGTGTTGCCGCAGCAGTGCTGGCGGCGGGAGTTTCGCAGGCCGCGTTTGCGGCCAATGTGCATTACGGTGATTGCAAGGTGACCGGCAAGTGGGCATCTCACCCCATCAAGCCGGCGATCCCCGGGCAGCTGACCGTCGAGGTCAACCTGCCGGCGCCGGGCTGGTGGAACGGCAATTCGCCGGACACCATCAAGAGCGGCTACGAGTACTGCATGGCCGCCAACATCGCCTATCGGGCGGGCCTGCCGAAGCTCAAGGTCAAGAACGTGGGCTGGGACGGCCTGGTCGCAGGCCAGACCAAGAACTTCGACCTGGCGCTGTCGGAGATTTCGATCACGCCGAAGCGGGCCAAGGTGGTGGACTTCTCGGTGCCGTATTTCTCGTCCACCATGGGCGTGCTGGTGCGCAAGGGTGAGCACGTTACCCCGGAGAACATTCGTGACAAGGTGATCGGCGTGCAGGGTGGTTCGACCGGCGCCTCCTTCGTGCAGAATAAGCTCAAGCCTACCAAGCAGGTGCGGGTGTTCGGCGGCGAAGCGGCCCAGTTCACGTCGTTGGCCGCGCATCAGGTCGATGTGGCCGTGAACGACACCTCCATCGTGCTTGCGCAGCAGGGCAAGAGTCACGGCATGCTCAAGGTCGTTGGCCAGTACAACACCGGTGAAACTTACGGTGCGTTGTATCCCAAGGGCTCCAAGAACGAAAAGGCGCTGAACGCGATCATCGAATCGCTGATCAAGGATGGCACCCTGAAGGCGCTGGCGGACAAGTACCTGGCTGCAGCCTGGGGCGCGTCTCCGACCAGCGTTCCGACGTGGACGCTGAAATAAGCTGAAGGCGGATGCCGGGCACGGCGCGGGTATTCGCGTTGTGTCCGGTGCTTCCCGCCGGATTGCACCAGATGGCAACGGTGTAGGGAACGATTGTCGCTCTGCGGGGTCTGTCCACCGCAGGGCCGGCAGCGTATCGTTCCCGGCTCGTTCGTGTGCACAAACAGGATTTACCGAATGGCTAGCCTTTTCGAGAGCGAATCCGCATCGGAACACCCGACGCAGCGCAGCTCTATACCCAAGGATCGCCGCCGGCTGGCGCTGGGTGCCGTTGCCGGCTCGGCACTCGTGATTCTAGCTACCTGGTGGGTGGCCTTTTTCATTCGCGGCGTACTGCTCAAGGTCGGTCTCGCCAATGCCTTGACCGTAACGGCCGTGTTCGCCGTAGCCGTCGCTTCGCTGGCACTGTTTCTACCCGCCCTGCGCGGCTTGCGGCATGCCCAACAGGGAGCTGCGCACTTGCGGCGCGGCGACGTCGTCGGCGCTCGGGTGGCGGGCTCGCAGGCGCGCGAGCAGTCCTGGATATCCCTGGGCTATGCCGGCGCGCTGGTGATCGTGCTGCTGATCGCGCTGTTCGTGCTGGTCAACAACGAGGCGGTGGGGCGGACGTTCTTCGATCTGTCGCTGATCGGCAGTTCGTTCCTGATGGTACTCAAGGCCTTCTGGCTCAACGTGGTGATTTTCTGCACCGCTGAGGCGATCGTGCTGGTCTGGGCGCTGGTGGTCGCGGTGGCGCGGTTCGCGCCGGGCTCGGCCGGCCGGCCCATCCGCCTGCTCTCCATCGCCTACATCGATGGTTTCCGCGGCCTGCCGGCCATCATCACTCTTTACCTGGTCGGTTTCGGTCTGCCGTTGACCGGTCTGGGAGCGCTGAGCAACCTGCCTCTGACCTGGCTGGCGATCATCTCGCTGTCGCTGACCTACGGCGCCTACAATGCAGAGGTCTACCGCGCCGGCATCGACAGCATCCACCCGAGTCAGATCTCGGCGGCGCGCTCGCTGGGGCTGTCGTACATCAAGACGCTACGTTTCGTGGTCGTGCCACAGGCAGTGCGGCGCATGATCCCGCCGCTGCTCAACAACTTCATCAGCCTGCAGAAGGACACCGCGCTGGTCAGCGTGATCGGTGCCATCGATGCTTTCAACCAGGCCAAGATCATCGCCAGTAACGAATTCAACCTGTCCGCGGTCACTACCGTGGCGTTCCTGTTCGTGCTGATTACGATTCCCCAGGCCCGCGCCGTCGACCGTTTGATCGAGCGCGACAAGCGCCGCACGGGCTAGGAGCAAGCTATGTCTTTTCTCGAAATGAACGACGTCGTCAAGCACTACGGCGACGCCCAGATTCTGAGCGGCATCCAGCTCAGCGTCGAGGAGCACCAGGTGGTATGTCTGATCGGCCCGTCGGGTTGCGGCAAGTCCACGCTGCTGCGTTGCCTCAACGGCCTGGAGAGCATCACCAGCGGCGAGATCCGACTCAACGGCGACCGTATTTCCGGCCCAGGCGTGGATCTCAACGCGCTGCGGCGCGACATCGGCATCGTATTCCAGAGCTTCAATCTGTTCCCGCACATGACCGTGTTGGAGAACGTCACGCTCGCGCCGATCCAGGTGCTCGGCATACCGCGCGCCCAGGCCGAGGAGCGTGCCATGACGCTGCTCAAACGCATCGGCCTGGAGGCGAAGGCCGGCGCCTATCCGGACCGGCTTTCCGGTGGCCAGCAGCAGCGCGTTGCCATCGTTCGCGCGTTGGTCATGGACCCTATGGTGCTGCTGCTTGACGAAATCACCTCTGCGCTCGATCCCGAACTGGTCTCTGAGGTGCTCAACATCGTGCGCGATCTGGCCGAGCAGGGGATGACCATGTTGCTCGCCACGCATGAGATGAGTTTCGCCCGCGAGGTCTCCAGCAAGGTGTGTTTCCTGCAGCAAGGTGTGGTCTACGAGGAAGGACCGCCGGAGCAGATTTTCGGCGATCCAAAGCAGGACAGGACGAAGGCGTTTCTGAAGCGGATCATCGAGGCTGGGCGGCTTTGATCGCGGCTTGGTTGCGGGGTGAAGGTACGCGAAGCTGAGCCGGGTATTCCGAAATCGCCGCCGCATGTCAGTCGGCGGCGATTTCGGGCTCCACCTCGCTTCGATAAGGGTATCGAGATGCCCAGCGTCAGGCTGGTGTCGCCGCTAAGGCGTCGATGGCGTTGCGGAGGAACGGCGAGCCGCATGCGACGTCCAACGGCATAGCCGGCGACCATCAGACCGGTCTGCGGGAGGGTGGCGGACGGATGGATCCACGGCTACGCCCGAGCGCAGTCCCATGATCGCGAATCCGGTCGTGCCGATGCCACAAGAGGCGATGGCGAGGGCGGGCAACGCAGGCTTGGGGCCGGAGTGTGCTGCCGGGTAATGAGTGCGGTATCGATTTTTGCGCTATAGTACAGGCAAAAAATACACCGACTCGGGGGAAGTCGGCGCAACTTGTCGCAAGACGCGACAGGAGGAGCTGGTACACGGGTTATGGCTGGCCCGTGGAAAAATTCGGTTACGCCAGTGCCGCTGCCGGCTTATGGTCCCGCTCAGGACTTCCTTGTCCGTAAAGCGGCGGGCTAGGCTTGCAGGCCGTTTCCTATGCCGCAGCGGGTAACTGGCTGGTTGGTGCAGCGGCGCCGTGCTTTGTTTCGCGTCGCTGCCGTCAACCTACGATGCATACTTTAGCCCCTAATCCTCCATGAGGAAAATGAATTATTTGACTACTATCTAGTCGAATTTGGAATGGTTTATTTTCCGAGCCTGACCATCCGTATCGTGGCTGCGAACGCGGGCATTTCCGCAGCCTGGCTCTTAATGGTATTTCCTTCTTTTCGTGCCGTCTGGTGGGCTCTAACGGCTATGTAATGTCCCGTGTTGCGATGGAATCATCAGCGTGAGTCGCCGAAGATGGGGGTGCTTCATGGTTGACAGTATCCACTAATTTCGCGAGAATCGGTTGACATCGTCAACTTGTATGCCATGAATACTTCGCATCCCGGAGACGCCCTGCATCGGTTGCTGCACGCCTACAAACGGGCGATGCGCGAAGCCTATCTGCGCGCAGGCATCGACTTGCCGATAACGCATGTGCGCGTTCTGAAGAGCGTCGGATACCTTCCGGCCTGCACGGCGCAGGCGCTGGCCAAGCGGATGCAGCGTGACAAATCGCAGATTACGCGTGTCGTCAAGGAGCTGCGTGCCCTTGATCTCGTTCGGTCGCAGATCGATCCCGAGGACGGGCGCAACCGGATTCTGACGCCGACAGATGCCGGCAAGAGAATGCTGGCGTGCGTTGTCGAGGCGGAGCGCGAGGCGGGCGATCGTATGGTGGCCGGTTTGCCGCCGGATGCCGTCGCCGAGTTCGTACGTCTTGCCGGGATCATGGCAACCAACCTGGATTCGTCAAAGGACTGCTCATGAGTAGACCCGCCTCCTATCGTTTCACCGTATTGCGCAAGCTCGCCGTCACTCCGCACATGTTGCGCGTGACCTTGGGCGGGGAAGGCATGACGCGGTTCCCTGCCGATCAGGCCAGCGCCTATGTCAAGCTGCTGTTGCATCCAGGCCAGGGCGGCGATCGCCCGTTGCTGCGGACTTATACCGTACGCGCGCAGCGCGCGGATTCCATCGACATCGATTTCGTTGTGCACGGCGACGAGGGCGGTCCAGCGTCGCGCTGGGCCATGCAGGCCCAGGCGGGCGACGTGATCGAGATTTCCGGTCCCGGGCCGAAGAAGCTTGCAGACCCGACGGCGGACTGGCTTCTGTTGGTTGGCGACATGACCGCTTTGCCGGCCATCAGCGTCAATCTCGAGCAACTGCCGGACACGGCGCGTGGCCGCGCCGTCATCGAAGTGCCGGACGTCGCCGACGTCCAACCGCTGCAGGCACCGCCGGAGTTCGCCGTCCAGTGGGTGATAAATCCCTCGCCGGGCACCACCGACGCAGCGCTGCGCGACGAGGTCGCGGCCCTGGAGTGGCCGCCAGGGCCGGTGTCGGTCTGGGCGGCCTGCGAGTTCTCCAGCATGCGCGCCCTGCGCCGGCATTTTCGCGAGGAGCGCGGGCTCGACCGCAAGCAGCTCTACATCTCCAGCTATTGGAAACTGGGCAGCGACGAAACTTCGCACAAGGCGATCAAGCGCGAGGACGCCGAGCGGGATACGGCCTGAGGTCGTCGTTACGCGTGAGCGATCTCAGCAGTTGAACGGGCCCTTCCCGACCCACGGCTCGCGCGCGAACCTCATCGTCGGGAAAGGCCGCTCCCTGCCGTCGACCACGATGGACGGGCTGATGAGTTCGGAGCCCGCCGGTACCGGCTTGGACAGATGTGTTTCGAGCTGGTACACGCCGTTACGGGTTGAGTCCGGTCAGGACCGGAGGCAGCAGCGCAGCGCATCTTTGAGTTGCATGAACTCCCTCCCACGGGAAATCATGCGCTTTGCCGCCGTGAGCGCAATGCGATGCCGCCAAGCAATTCAAAATAGTTAAAAACTATCAATCTTATGAGAAACAAAAACTAGCTAAATCGAACTTCGGGGCCCAGACTCTAGATGAGTTCCAGCGACAGGACATGCGACTCGCCCGACCGCAGCGGATGGAGGAATTCGAAGATCCGCTAAGCGTTCACGTTGCAACGCCGCCTTCCTGTCCACGCCGGAACAGTCTGAAGAACACTGCCACGAGGAATCCGGAGGAAGAGATGGATACGAAAACCGAAACGAATGCGGGCAAATGCCCGTTCATGCACGGCAGCGCCGAAGCCAGGTCGAATCGTGACTGGTGGCCCAATCAGCTGAACCTAAAACTGCTGCAGCAGAATGGCCCCCAGTCCAATCCCATGGGCGAGGCGTTCGACTATGCCGAGGAGTTCAAGCAGCTCGATCTCGCGGCTGTCAAGAAAGACCTGTATGCGCTGATGACCGACTCGCAGGACTGGTGGCCGGCCGACTTCGGTCATTACGGACCGCTGTTCATCCGCATGGCCTGGCACAGCGCTGGCACTTACCGCACCGGCGACGGCCGCGGCGGAGCGGGCACCGGCCAGCAGCGTTTCGCGCCGCTCAACAGCTGGCCCGACAACGTGAATCTGGACAAGGCGCGCCGGCTCCTCTGGCCGATCAAGCAAAAATACGGCAACAGGATTTCCTGGGCTGATCTCATGATCCTGGCCGGCAACTGCGCGCTGGAGTCCATGGGCTTCAAGACCTTCGGTTTCGCCGGCGGGCGGGCGGACGTCTACGAGCCCGAGGAGGACACCTACTGGGGTGCCGAGGACGAGTGGCTCGCCGACAAGCGCTACAGCGGCGACCGCGATCTGGAGAATCCGTTGGCCGCCGTGCAGATGGGGCTGATCTATGTGAACCCGGAAGGCCCCAACGGTAACCCGGACCCCATCGCCGCGGCCAGGGACATCCGCGAGACCTTCGCGCGCATGGCGATGAACGATTACGAGACCGTCGCGCTGATCGCGGGCGGGCACACTTTCGGCAAGACGCATGGTGCGGGCGACGCCTCGCTGGTCGGTCCTGAGCCGGAAGCTGCGCCGATCGAGGCCCAGGGGCTGGGCTGGAAGAGCAGCTTCGGCACGGGCCACGGCGACGACACTATCGGCGGCGGTCCGGAAGTTACCTGGACCACGACGCCGACGCAGTGGAGCAACAACTTCTTCGAGAACCTGTTCGGCTACGAGTGGGAGCTGACCAAGAGCCCGGCCGGCGCGCAGCAATGGGTGGCGAAGGATGCGCCGGAGTCGGTGCCGTATGCGCACGATTCTTCCAAGCGCCGCCGTCCGACCATGCTGACCACCGATCTTTCGCTGCGCTTCGATCCGGCCTACGAGAAGATTTCGCGGCGCTTCTACGAGCACCCGGATGAGTTCGCGGACGCCTTCGCCCGCGCCTGGTTCAAGCTGACGCACCGCGACATGGGGCCGCGCGCACGCTATCTAGGCCCGGAAGTGCCGACCGAGGAGCTGGTCTGGCAGGACCCGGTGCCGGAGGTCGATCACGAGCTGATCGACGCAGGCGACATCGCCGTCCTCAAGGCCAAGCTGCTCGCCTCGGGCCTGAGCATTTCCGAGTTGGTTTCGACCGCCTGGGCCTCGGCATCCACTTTTCGCGGCTCCGACATGCGCGGCGGGGCGAACGGAGCACGCATCCGTCTCGCGCCGCAGAAGGACTGGGAGGTCAACCAGCCGGCGCAGCTGGCGAAGGTGCTGGAAACCCTGGAGGCTATTCAGCGCGAGTTCAATGCCGCGCAAATCGGCGGCAAGAAGGTCTCGCTGGCCGACCTGATCGTGCTGGGCGGTGATGCGGCTATCGAACAGGCCGCGAAGAACGCCGGACATGCCGTGGAAGTGCCCTTCGCACCGGGACGTACCGACGCCACGCAGGAGCAGACCGACGAGGAAGCCTTCGGCGTGCTCGAGCCCATCGCGGATGGTTTCCGTAACTATCAGAAGGCGAAGTACAGCGTATCGACCGAGGAGCTGCTGATCGACAAGGCACAGCTCCTGACGCTGACCGCGCCGGAGATGACGGTGCTGGTCGGCGGCATGCGCGCCCTTAATGCCAACGTCGGCCAGTCCGGACACGGCGTCTTCACCGCGCGCCCCGGCACGCTGACCAACGACTTCTTCGTCAACCTGCTCGACATGAGCACAGAGTGGAAGGCGGCGTCCGCGGACGAGGACGTGTTCGAGGGGCGCGACCGGGCGACGGGCGACGTCAAATGGACCGCTACCCGCGCGGATCTCGTGTTCGGCTCGAACTCGCAGTTGCGCGCGATTGCGGAGGTGTATGGGCAGGGTGATGCGCAGGAGAAGTTCGTTCAGGACTTCGTGAAAGCCTGCAGAGAAGTTCTTATGCGGGCCTCAAAGCAAAATCCGCAGACACTGTCCGGCGTGGTAAAGGGAGAAGCCGAATTCGTAGGCCGAGCTTCTGAGCCGTCTGCCGCGCACGGGCTTGGCGGAGCGTACCGGCAGCGGCAGCAAGGCATCGTCTCCGTGGACGATGTAATGGGCGAATCCCTTGCCGACGACGGTACCCGTCGTGATGCCGCGTCCGTTATAGCCGGACACCGCCAGGATGCCGGGAGCCGGTTCGAACAGACGCAGCGTGTGGTCGGGGGTGAACGCGATCGTTCCCGTCCAGGTGCACTCCCAGTCCACTTGTCCCAACTGCGGGAAATAATGGCGCTGGATGCGAGTAGCCCAGCTGCGGAGATAGGCGAGCGGCTTGCCGTCGCCCCGGCCCAGACTGCCGAGAATCAGACGGCCGGCCGCATCCCGCCGCAGGCTGCTCAACACCGTGCGGGTGTCCCACGCCCCCTGCCGCTGCGGCAGGATGTCGCCGGCCCGGTCCTCGGGCATCGGCGGCGAGGCTACCTGGAAGAAGCATCCGCGGAAATAGTGGCGCCGGACTTCGTTCCACTGATCCTCGGTGTAGGCATTGGTTGCCAGTACGACTTTCGAGGCCGAAACCCGCCCCTGCGCGGTGGTCAGGCGCCAACCGTCTTCGCTGCGCGAAAGACCGAGCACGGGCGCGTCGATGCGAATGTCCGCGCCGGCGGCCGCGGCGGCTCTGGCCAGTCCCCGTGTGTAGGCGGCCGGATTGACCGTTCCGGCCCTGCGGTCGAGCAGGGCACCGCCGATGCGCTGCGTGCCGAGCACGTCCCGGCATGCCTTGCCGCTCAGCAGCTCCACCGGAGCGCCGCGGCGCTGCAACTGTTCGAATCGCCGGGCGAGTTCAGCCTCGCCTTTTCTGTTATGCCCTAGATGTAGGGTTCCACTACGGGTGTCCTGGCAGTCGATCCCGTAACGGTCGACGAGTGCGAAGACTTCGGCGGGCCCATTGTCCAGAATCGAATTGGCCCGTTCGCCGTTCTGTGCTCCCAGTACGTCGGCGATGTCCTCGGGCGGAATCCACATGCCCGCGTTCACCAGGCCGACGTTGCGGCCCGAGCCGCCGCTGGGAATCCCGCCGGCCTCCAGCACGATCACCGACGTTCCGAATTCCGTCAGGTGCAGCGCCGTGCTGAGCCCCGTGATGCCGCCGCCGATGATGGCGACGTCGGCGCTGCAGTCGCCGTTCAGGGGCCGGGCCGTGAACGGCGGCTCCGGTGAGGTGTTCGTCCAGAGGCAGGTCGATTCCATCTCGGGTTGCCGGTTAGGAACTCATTCGAACTTGATGCCCTGGGCCAGAGGCAGCTCGCGCGAATAGTTCACGGTGTTGGTCTGGCGGCGCATGTAGCCCTTCCATACGTCCGAACCGGATTCGCGGCCGCCGCCCGTGTCCTTCTCGCCACCGAACGCGCCGCCGATCTCGGCGCCGCTGGGGCCGATGTTGACGTTGGCGATGCCGCAGTCGCTGCCCCGGTCGGAGACGAAAGCCTCGGCCTCGCGCACGTCGGTGGTGAACACGCAGGACGACAAGCCCTGCGGCACGGCGTTGTTCAGGGCCAGCGCCTCGTCGAACTCGCGGTAGCTCATCACGTAGAGGATGGGAGCGAAGGTCTCTTCGCGGACCAGGTCGTCCTGTCCGTCGGTCTCGACGATGGCGGGTGACACGTAGTACCCGCCGGGATAGCGATCCTCCAACTGGCGTTCGCCGCCGAACACCCCGAATCCCTGTTGGCGGGCCCGTTCCAGGGCGGACTGCATCCGCTCGAATGCAGGGCCGTCGATCAGCGGGCCGACGAGGTTGCCTGCCATGGGATCGCCGATGCTGATGTCGGCGTACGCCTTCTTCAGGCGTTCCAGAACTTCCTCGCGAACGGATTCGTGCACGATCAGGCGCCGCAGGGAGGTGCAGCGCTGCCCCGCGGTGCCCACCGCGGAAAAGAGTATGGCCCTGACGGCCATGTCCAGATCGGCGCTGGGTGCCAGGATCATGGCGTTGTTGCCGCCCAGTTCCAGAATGCTGCGACCGAAGCGCGCGGCTACTCGCGGGCCGATCTCGCGGCCCATGCGTGTGCTGCCGGTGGCGCTGATCAGGGGCACCCGCGGATCGTCGACCAGCCGCTCTCCGCACTCGCGTTCGCCCAGGATCACCTGACTCAGGTTCTCGGGCGCGTCGCTGCCGAACTCCTCGATGGCGCGGTCGAGCAGCGCCTGGCAGGCGAGTGCGCTCAGCGGCGTCTTCTCGGACGGCTTCCACAGCAGGCTGTCGCCGCAGACCAGCGCCAGCGCGGCGTTCCAGGCCCAGGGCGCCACCGGGAAGTTGAAGGCGGTGATCAGTCCCACGGGGCCCAGCGGATGCCAGCTCTCGCGCATGTGGTGGCCGGGGCGCTCCGAAGCGATGGTCAGGCCGTACAACTGGCGGGATTGACCGACTGCTAGATCGCAGATGTCGATCATCTCCTGCACTTCGCCCATGCCTTCCGCATGGATCTTGCCGCATTCCAGCGTGACCAGCGCTCCGAGGTCTTCCTTGTGCCGGCGGAGCTGCTCGCCGAACAGACGAACCAGTTCTCCCCGGCGGGGCGCCGGCACGTCCCGCCAGGCCTTGAACGCTTCGCAGGCGCGGTCGATGCGTTCACCGACTGTCTCTGCGGTATCCAACCGGATGCGGCCGATTTCCGAGCCGTCAGTAGGCGTGGTGACCGGATAGTCACCGCCCCGATATACCGTTTCGGCCACGCCGAGACGCTTCATGATTTCGTCGATCATTCCTAGCTCCTGCCGACAGCGCTATACGATATTCACAGCGCCGGATTATCGATCCAGCGGTTGACTCGCCTCAAACGAGGTTTTATACCGAGGTCATTCCATTTTTTCCTGCTGCAGGGGGCAGGACATGACACGCCGTCATTTGCCCACGCTTGTCGCCATGCGCTGTTTCGAGGCCGCTGCGCGCCATCTGAGCTTCACTCGCGCTGCGGAGGAGTTGAGTCTGACGCAAAGCGCCGTCAGCAAACAGGTCGCGCAGCTCGAGGCGACCGTCGATCATCAGCTTTTCCTGCGTCTCCGTCAGCGCCTGCAGATTACGCCGGAGGGCGCCCTGTATCTTTCCGAGGTGCGCAAGATACTGGCCCAGGTGGAAACCTCCACACGCCACCTGCAGTCCTACGGCGGACAAAGCGAGGTGCTCAACGTGACCACGCTGCCGACCTTCGGGGCGCGCTGGCTGGTCCCGAGACTGAACGGCTTTCGCTTCCGCCACCCCAACCTGTATCTGAACATCAGCAACCGGGTGGACCCTTTCGACCTCGAGGAGGAGCGCGTCGACGTCGCCTTCTTCTTCGGGCACGGGGCCTGGCCGAAAGCCCAATGCATCAAGCTGCTGGACGAGGAGGTGGTGGCAGTGTGTTCGCCCGCGGCCATTCCGGAGGGCGGCATCGAGGATCCCCTGGAACTGACCCAGCTGGTGTTGCTGCAGAATGCGGCGCGTCCCGAGGCCTGGCACGACTGGTTCGAGGTCCAGGGGCATTACACGCGGCACAGCTACCACGGCCCGCGTTTCGACAGCTTCAGCATGAGCCTGAGCGCCGCGCGCGCTGGCTGCGGCGTCGCGCTCGTACCGCGTTTCCTCGCGGAGGAGGAACTGCGTGCCGGCCAACTGGTGATCCCCTGGGCGTTCTCGCTGAAGAGCCGGGATGCCTATTACCTGGCCTATGCCGAACACAAGTCTGAGCTGGGCAAGGTCAAGGGATTCGTCGATTGGGTGGTCGAGCACCTGGACGGACCTGACGATTCCGACACGGTCGATGTTTCCAATCCGGTTCAGGCACGGCTGGAAGGAGCCGCTTCCTGCGCGCGGATCGAACGGGCGTGAACGTTCTTCATTACGCTTTGGAATGCCACTCCCGCGATTTTTCGTTTGCAGCCGCTCTGGTGTTCTGCTCTTATCGCCGCGCAGGAGGAGCCGTAACGATGAGAGCCAATCCATGACCGCAGCATCCTATGTTTCGCCCGACCGAATCCGCGACCGTTTCTCGGCGGCCATGTCGGACATGTACCGCACTGAGGTCCCGCAGTACGGCAGCTTGCTCGCGCTGGTCGATCAGGTGAACCGCGAGACTCTGGACCGAGACCCCGCCCTGGCCGAACGGCTTGTGCAGCGAGGGGAACTGGAGCGTCTGAACATCGAGCGCCACGGCGCGATCCGGGTCGGCACGGCCGAAGAACTGGCCATGCTGCGTCGTCTGTTCGCCGTCATGGGGATGCAGCCGGTTGGCTACTACGATCTTTCCGGAGCCGGCGTGCCGGTGCACTCCACCGCGTTCCGCCCAGTCGAGGACGCCGCGCTGGCCCGCAACCCCTTCCGTATCTTCACCTCGCTGCTGCGTCTCGAACTGATCGAGGATCCGACCTTGCGCGAGCGTGCCGCCGCCATTCTCGCTCGGCGCGACATATTCACGCCCGGGGTGCGGGAACTGATCGAACTGTATGAGCAACAGGGCGGCCTCACCGCCGAACAGGCCGCGCGCTTCGTCGACGAGGCCCTGGAAACCTTCCGCTGGCACCGGCATGCCACGGTGGATCTGCCGACCTATCAGGCGCTGCATGATGTACACCGGCTGATTGCGGACGTGGTGTGCTTCAAGGGGCCTCACATCAATCACCTGACGCCCAGAACGCTCGACATAGACGAGGTTCAGCGCCGCATGCCCGAATCCGGCATTACGCCCAAGGCCGTGATCGAAGGGCCGCCACGGCGCCGTTGCCCGATACTGCTGCGCCAGACCAGCTTCAAGGCCCTGGAGGAGCCCATCCTCTTTGACGGCGACCGGCCCGGCACCCATACCGCGCGTTTCGGCGAGATCGAGCAGCGCGGTATCGCCCTTACCGCGAGAGGCCGGGCGCTTTACGACCGCCTGCTGACCGAGTCCCGCAAGCAAACCGCCGGCCTGGAAAACCGCGAACATCAACGCGTTCTGGAAGAGGTGTTCGCCGAGTTCCCCGACGACGAGACCGAACTCCGTCGGCAGGGACTCGCCTTTTTCGAATACGAACTCACCGGGGCTGGCGCGGCGACTGACATTGCCGAAGGCGGAGACATGGAACGGCTGATCGGGCAGGGCCTCGTGCGGGCCGCGCCCATCACCTACGAGGACTTTCTGCCGGTCAGCGCCGCGGGGATTTTCCAGTCGAATCTGGGCGGCGCGGAAACCTCGGCCTACGAGGGAAATTCGAGCCGGGATGAATTCGAGGCGGCGTTGGGAGTTCCGGCTATCGACGAACTGTCGCTCTATGCCGGGCGGGAGGCTGCGTCGCGGCGCGGGGTGTCGGGCGCGGGCGATTGATCATGAGGCCCCGTTTCCCTGGCGCCAGCGTATAGCGCCTATCGTCGGCCGCGGCCGCGCGCGCCGCGTATCGGCCAGACTTCCAGGATGCCGGCGCTGACGATCATCGCGCCGCCGGCCAGCTCGACGGCGCCCAGCCGTTCGCCGGCGAAAATGGCGGCCGAACTCGCGCCGACCAGCACCTCGGCCATCAGCAGGATGCCAACGCGCGCCGGTTCGAGCCGGGCGGTGGCCCACATCAGGAGGGTCATCGACAGCCCCCACCAGATGCCGCCGACGACGAGGATCCAGCCGAACATCGGCCCCAGCGCCGCGATCGGGATGCTTGGGACGGGGGCCAGGATCGGCGCCAGCACTGCCGCTCCCGCGCAGGCCCCCAGCGCGAAGACGAAGGCCGACTCGCCCGGCCGCGTATCGGTCCGCAACCTGATGCCTGTCGAGGCTATCGCCCAGAACACGCCGGAGGCGAGCCCCAGCCAGTCACCCAGATCGTGCGGAACCGGCGATTGGCCGCCCGCGCCCAGGACGAGTCCGAGACC
>NZ_JARRQY010000059.1:0-18435 GCF_037381185.1 Acidihalobacter sp. | reverse complement strand
TATTCAATGCCTAGCTTTTTCAGCCGGTAGCGCAGTTGGCGAAAGCTCATGCCGAGCTGGCGCGCGGCTTCGGTTTTGTTCCAGCGGGTCTGTTCGAGTGCGCGGCGGATGACTTCGCGCTGGTGTTCGATCAGGCGTGCGTCGAGCGATATCTCCGCGCTGGATGGCGCGTCGTCAAACAAGACATCCGTCGCCGGTGCCGGTTCTGGAAGTTGCAGATCGCTCGGTTCGATGATGTTGCCTTCGCAGAGCGTGGCGGCTCGCTCGAGGATGTTCTCGAGTTCGCGGATGTTGCCGGGGAAAGAGTGGTGGCGTAGGGCTCTGAGCGCGGCATCGGAGAGGCCCGGCGCCGGCTGTCCCCAGCGCTCACCCAGACGGCTGAGAATGTGCTCGGTGAGTTCGGGCAGGTCTTCCGGGCGTTCGCGCAACGGTGGCGCGGTTACTGCGATGACGTTGAGGCGGTAGTACAGGTCCTGCCGGAACCGTTCCGCTGCGACTTCTTCATCGAGATTTTTGTGAGTGGCGCTGAGAATGCGTACGTCGGTGGGGATTTCGGCCGTTGCGCCGATGGGTTTGACGCGGCGTTCCTGGATGGCACGCAGTAGCTTGACCTGCATCGACAACGGCAACTCGGCGACTTCGTCCAGAAACAGGGTGCCGCCGTCGGCGGCCTGGAACAGGCCCCGCTTGTCGGCGACGGCGCCGGTGAAACTGCCCTTGAGGTGGCCGAAGAACTCGCTCTCGACGAGTTCGGCCGGGATCGCGCCGCAGTTGACAGGCACGAAGGGCGCGGTGCGTCGCGGTCCCTGGTCGTGGATCTGTTGTGCGATGAGTTCCTTGCCGGTGCCCGATTCGCCGTGGATATAGACCGGCGCTTGACTGCGCGCGAGCTTGGCCACCGTTTCGCGTATGCGCTGCATGGTTGCCGATTTGCCGAGCAGGCGTTGCGCGCGTCGGTCGACGTTGGACGGCGAAGTGGTGGAGGTCGAGGCCTTGAGGGCGGATTCGATCAGGCTGCGCAGGCGGGTCAGGTCAATGGGTTTGCTGAGGAAGTCGAATGCGCCGCCCTTGAGTGCGGCGATGGCGGTGTCCATGCTGCCGTAGGCGGTGATGACGGCGACCGGAAGTTCCGGATGATAAGCCTGGATGTGTTCGACCAAGTCGAGGCCAGAGCCGTCGGGCAGGCGCAGATCGGTCAGGCAGAGGTCGAAGGACTGTTCGGTGAGCAGGGCGCGCGCCTGCGCGAGATCGGCGGCCGCGGCGGTTTCCAGCCCCATGCGCGAGAGCGTGATCTCCAGCAGCTCGCGGATATCGGGTTCGTCGTCGATGATGAGTATCTGCTGACGGTTCATAAAGCTGGAAGATGACCTTCGTGTTCCCGCGGATATTACATGGTGGTCTTAGGTGTGACCACCGCCGGCGGGGCTCAGGTGTTGGCGGGCGGCGTGGTGGTCGCAGTCGGTAGGCGCAGACGGAAGCAACTGCCGGAGCCGGGTACAGGCAGGTACTCGAGCGTGGCGCCGTTGAGCGCGCAGAGTTCCCGGCTGAGGTAGAGCCCGAGGCCGGTGCCGGCGACGGAGGTGGTGAAAAATGGTTCGAACAGGTGCGGCAGGTCGGTGGCGGAGATGCCGGGGCCGGTGTCGAGCACGTCGAGCATGGTCTGGCGCGCCTGGGGCGAGCGATGGGCGGTCAGGGTCAGCTCGAGCGTTCCCTGGCGATCGCGTCCATAGCGGTTCGCGTTCTCGCATAGGCCGCTCAGAATCTGCGTCAGGTGCCCCTCGTCGAATTCGACATCGAGATCCTCGCCGACGAGATTGAGGCGCAGTTCGTTGGTGTCGAGTCTGAGTTGGGTGCGTAGATCCTCGGCGAGGCTGTGCAGCCAGGAGCGGAGTTCGATGCGGCGGGTGTTGGGTGGTTCCTTGCGCGACAACCGCAGAACGTCGTCGATGATGCGGTCGATGCGCTGGCCTTGAGTGCGGATGATTTCGAGCAGTCGCCGGTCGGCGGCTTCGAGCTGCGTGGCCTCTTCCAGCAGTTGCGCGGCATGGGTGATGCCGGAGAGCGGGTTGCGGATCTCATGGGCGATACTGGCAGTCAGGCGGCCCAGCGAGGCGAGCTTGGCGGCCTGGATCTGGATGGCGAGTTCGCCCTGATCCTCCAATGTGATGAGGGTGGCCTCGCCGTCGATGCCGAGCGGCGCAAAGCGCGCCTGCAGGCGCGCGTTGCGTCCGGGCAGGCGCAGTGTATGTTGGCGCGTCTCCGGATGTTTCTGCCAGATCAGGAACTGACGAAAGAGCTGCGGCGGCAGCTTGTCCAGCGTCGTTTGTCGCACTCCGACAGGGTTGCCGAGCAAGTCCCAGGCCTGCTGGTTCATAAGGCGGATCTGTCCTTCGCGGTCGGTGACGATCACGCCACTGTCGAGATGCTCGACAATGTGCTCGCTGAGTTCCGTGAGGTTGGCCAGATCCAGGCCGCGGCTGAGCGCCAGGGCTTCGCTGGCGCGCGCGCGGTTGGCCAGATGCGTGCTGATCACCGCGGTGGTGAACAGGGCGAGGCCAATCAGGCCGGCCTGGGCATAGGCGTGGTTGTCCTGAACATTGGTGAGAAATAGGTAGACCTGATCAAGAATGAGCAGTAGAGAGGCCGTAGCGGCCGTGAACAGCGCCCATATTCCCGGCAGCAGCACGCCAACGGCACCGACCGCCGGAATGAGCAGTACGCCCAGGCCGCTGACAATGCCGCCGCTGGCGTGTGTGAGTAGCACGACGAAGGCCACGTCCGCCGTAGCGAGCAGGCCGACCTGTAGGCGAAACGATGGGCGGCGCATGCGATTGCACAGGGCGCCCGTGAGGCTCAGGCCGAGGTAAGCCAGCAAGGCGAGAATGTAGAGCCTCGGCGCGAGGTGTCCCAGATCCCGAGTATCCATGCCGCTGAGCCACACGCCGATGAACAGCAGCGCGATGAAGATGCGGTAGGCGTTGAACAGCTGCAGCGGTTTCCAGGGAAACGCGGTCTGCGGTCCGGGCGGTCTCGGCATGTTCAGTCGCGTTTGTGCAGTGCGAGGCGGCGGTGTTCTTCGCTGCAGTAGTGATGCGGACCGTCGGTGACGGCCTCGTCGGCGGCGATGTGGACGCCGCAGTGCTCGCAGCGTACCGTGTCGTGTGCGCGTACGCGCCGCTGCTGCGCGGGTTTGGGACGGCGCAGCGAGCGGTAGAGGTAATACACGACGGCTGCGATGGCGATATAGAGGATCAGGCGTGACATTTGGGCTGCATTTATACGTGTCGTTGTCGGTTTCGGCTTGCGAATGTCGGATTTTGGACCAGAATAAACGTCTCGTTGTGGATGTGGCATAAGGATGATGCCATGTTCGCTCTTGCAAACCTCAAGCATAAGGCGACCTTAGATGAATCTCCATGAGTATCAGGCCAAGGAGCTGTTCGCCCGCTATGGCGTGACGGTGCCTGGCGGCGTGATGGTGCGTTCGCTCGACGAAGTCGATGCGGCCGCGGACCAACTTGGTGGCAATGCCTGGATGGTAAAGGCGCAAGTCCATGCCGGCGGACGCGGCAAGGCGGGCGGCGTGCGCAAGGCGGAGGGAAAGGAAGTCCTGCGCGATACCGTTTCAGCACTGCTGGGTAGCACTCTTTCCACCCATCAGACCGGTCCGGAGGGGCTGCCGATCAACTCGCTGCTGATCGAAAGCCTGACCGATATCCGCCGTGAACTGTATGTCAGTCTGGTGGTCGACCGGGTCCGCCGGCGCGTAGCGGTGATCGCTTCCGCCGCCGGTGGTATGGATATCGAGCAGGTCGCAGCCGAGACGCCCGAGAAAATCCTGACCGTCTACGCCAATCCGGCTGCCGGACTACAGCCGTGGCAGGGGCGCCTACTGGGCTTCCAACTCGGCCTCGACGCCAAGCAGGTCGGTGCTTTCTCGCGCCTGCTCGGCAACCTTTATCGCATGGTGCTGGATACCGACGCCTCGCTGGTCGAGATCAATCCGCTGGTGGTGACCGGCGACGATACGCTGCTGGCGCTGGACGCCAAGATCAATCTGGACGATAACGCGATGTACCGCCAGTCCGAACTGGCTGGAATGCGCGACACCACGCAGGAGGATCCCCGCGAGGCCAAGGCCAGCGAGCACAGCCTCAACTACATTCACCTGTCCGGCAACATCGGCTGCATGGTCAACGGCGCCGGCCTGGCCATGGCCACCATGGATCTGATCAAGCTATGCGGCGGTGATCCGGCCAACTTCCTCGACGTGGGCGGCGGTGCGACCGCCGAGCGCGTGACCGAGGCGTTCAAGCTGATTCTGTCCGACGACAGCGTGCAGGCCGTGCTGGTCAACATCTTCGGCGGCATCGTGCGTTGCGACCTGATCGCTGAGGGTATTCTGCGCGCCATTCGCGAGGTGGATGTGCGCGTGCCCGTCGTGGTGCGGCTCGAAGGGACGCGCTCCGAGGAAGGACGAGTCATGCTGGCCGATTCGGATCTGAACGTAGTGGCCGCATCTGAACTCGCCGAAGCGGCGGAACGTGTGGTGGAACTGGCTGGCAAGGGAGTTGCGGCATGAGCATTCTGATCGACAAGGACACGCGGGTTATCTGCCAGGGATTCACCGGCAAGCAGGGTACTTTCCACTCCGAGCAGGCCTTGGCCTACGGCACCAAGCTGGTCGGCGGCGTGACGCCCGGCAAGGGCGGCCAGACGCACCTGGGCCTGCCGGTTTTCGATACGGTGCACGATGCGGTAGAGACCACCGGCGCCGAAGCCACCATGATCTACGTGCCGCCGCCGTTCGCAGCCGATGCGATCCTGGAAGCGGCCGATGCCGGCATCAAGGTGATCGCCTGCATCACCGAGGGGATTCCTGTACTGGACATGCTGCGCGTGCGCGCGGCGCTGGAGGACTATCCCGAGGCGCGTCTGATCGGCCCCAACTGCCCGGGCATCATCACGCCCGGCGCGTGCAAGATCGGCATCATGCCCGGCTATATCCACCAGCCTGGCCGCGTCGGCATCGTTTCCCGCTCGGGTACGCTGACTTACGAGGCGGTGCGCCAGACCACCGTGACCGGCCTGGGGCAGTCGACCTGCGTCGGCATCGGCGGCGATCCGATCCAGGGCCTGAACTTCGTCGACTGCCTGACGTTGTTCAACGAGGATCCGCAGACCGAGGGCATCATCCTGGTCGGCGAGATCGGCGGTCAGGCCGAGGAAGAGGCTGCGGCCTTCATCAAGGCCCAGGTCAGCAAGCCCGTGGTGGCCTACATCGCTGGCGTGACGGCGCCTCCCGGCAAGCGCATGGGCCATGCCGGCGCGATCATCTCCGGCGGCAAGGGCACGGCCGACCAGAAGTTCGCCGCGCTGGAAGCGGCAGGGGTCAGCGTAGTGCGCTCGCCTGCCGAGATGGGTGAACGCATGCTCGAGCGTTTGGGCGCAGCCTGAAGCTTCGGGAAAGCCCTTGCAGGGCACGCCGAACAGCGGGCTCGTGAAGGCAACGCCGCCCTCCCGTTCGCGGGAGGGCGGCGTTGGTTTTGGGTGGCGCGGATGATCGTAGGACTCGCACTGGCGCGGGGCTATTCTGTAAGCTTCGGCTCCTGGTGTATCGTGCGCAGCTATTTTGATGCTTCAGGGCGGCGCTGAAAGCGAAGTTGGCGTCGTTCGCGACAGGCGCGGTGCTGTTTAGGGCTTCGTGCGTACTTTCGAATACTGATATCTGATAGCCGGTTCATCCGGTGAGTGGACGTATGGGACTCAAGGTCGCATTGGTGCAGTGCAATCCGCTGGTCGGCGATGTGGAGGGCAATGCGCGCTTGATCATCGAGCGGGCCAAAACGGCCCGCGATGAACAGGGCGCGGGGCTGGTGGTCTTCCCGGAGCTGGCGCTGACGGGTTATCCGCCTGAGGATCTGCTGTTGCGCGATTCGCTGATGCGCCGGGTCGACAGTGCACTGCAGACCATTGCCGAGGCGGTCAGCGGTGTCGCGATCGTCGTCGGCGCTCCGTATCGCGATGAGCAGGGTCTGCGCAATGGCGCCTTGCTGTTGGATCAGGGCGGGGTCCGTGCGCGTTACGCCAAGCAGCGCCTGCCGAACTACAGCGTGTTCGACGAGAAGCGCTATTTCGCCGAGGGGGCGGAATCCTGTGTGGTCGAGATCGACGGCGTGCAGGTCGGACTGATGGTGTGCGAGGACCTGTGGTTCCCGGGCCCGGCGCAGGCCGCCCGCGCGGCGGGAGCCGAGCTGCTGGTCAGTCTCAATGCCTCGCCGTTCCACCTGGGTCAGTACGGCGCCCGTATGGAAGTACTGCGCCAGCGGGTCGAAGAGACCGGACTGCCGATGGTCTACGTCAATCAGGTCGGGGGGCAGGACGAACTGCTGTTCGACGGTGCCTCACTGGTGATGGGGGCGGACGGCGAGTTGCTGGGGCGTGCGCATCCGTTCGAGGACGAGACGCTCACGATCGATCCTTTCGAGGAGACGATGCAGCTGGCGCCTCTGCCCGGTCAGGAGGAAGCCTGCTATCGGGCGCTGGTGCTCGGTGTGCGCGACTACGTGCGCAAGAACGGCTTCCCCGGCGCCGTGATCGGTCTTTCCGGAGGCATCGATTCGGCGTTGACGCTGGCGCTGGCGGTCGACGCGCTGGGTGCGCAGGACGTGATGGCGGTGATGATGCCCTCGCGTTACACCGCGGATATGAGTCTGCAGGACGCGCGGCGCGAATGCGAGCTGCTGGACGTCGAGGTCCATGAACTCCCCATCGAGGGTCCGTTTCAGGCTTTCCTCGACGTGCTGAATCCGCTGCTCGCGGGCCAAGCGCCCGATACGACCGAGGAGAACATCCAGGCGCGCTGTCGCGGCGTGCTGCTGATGGCGATCTCGAACAAGTCGGGGCGCATGGTGTTGACCACCGGCAACAAGAGCGAGATGGCGGTCGGCTATGCGACCTTGTACGGGGACATGGCGGGAGGCTTTGCACCGCTCAAGGACGTGCCAAAGACGCTGGTCTACCGGCTGGCGCGCTGGCGCAACGAGCAAGGTGCGGCAATTCCGGAGCGCGTGCTGACGCGGCCGCCGTCGGCGGAACTCGCCCCCGATCAGAAGGACTCCGATTCCCTGCCGCCCTATGAAGAACTGGATCCGATCCTCGAGCGTTTCGTGGAGCGGGACTATTCGGTCGCGGAGATCGTTGCCGAGGGCCATGCGCGCGAGACGGTCGAGCGCATCGTCACGCTGGTACTGCGCAACGAATACAAGCGCCGCCAGGCACCGCCGGGGGTGCGTATTTCACCGCGTGCCTTCGGCAAGGACAGGCGCTATCCGATCACCTCGGGCTACGGACGTCTGCTGAGCTGAGTCGGGTACGTTCATTCGCGAGCCGCGGCGAGCGGCGTTCACATACATCACTCAGGAAAGGATGCTCCGATGAAAAAGGTCGAGGCGATCATTAAACCCTTCAAGCTTGACGACGTGCGCAGCGCGCTCATGGACGTCGGCATCAGCGGTATGACGGCGACCGAGGTCAAGGGGTTCGGGCGCCAGAAGGGTCATACAGAACTGTACCGCGGCGCGGAATATGCCGTGGACTTTCTGCCCAAGGTCAAGCTGGAAATCATCGTCGGCGAACAACAGGTCGATGCCTGCATCGAGGCGATCCTGACCGCAGCGCATACCGGCAAGATCGGCGACGGCAAGATTTTCGTCACCCCGCTGGAGCGGATTATCCGTATTCGTACCAGCGAGGAGGGAGAGGACGCGGTCTGACGGTATGCTCCGCCGCAGGTGTGGTGACGACGATCCCCGGCGAATCAGGCGTTGCGGTCGATGATGATCTCGTCGAGGCGCCGCCGCGGAGTTGGTTCGGGCAACTCGGCCGGGTAGCCCAGCGCGAGCATCGCCACGGGTTGCAGGCCGGGCGCCAGCTCGAGTGCGCGGGCAACGTCCTTTGCGTCGAAATAGCCGACCCATGCGCTGCCAAGACCGCCGGCAACCGCGGCGAGCTGCGCGTAGGCGGCGGCGATGGTCGTATCCTGCAGTGCGTAGAGTTCACGTCCGCGTTCGCCGAAAGCCTGCGCGGAGCGCTCCGCGTCGGTGCAGAACACCAGGCACACAGGGGCTTCGGAGAGGAAAGCCTGGTCGGTCGATTCGGCCAGCATGCGGCGCTGTTCGGCGTCGCGAACCACCACGATCTGGTATGCCTGAAGATCGCCGGCCGACGGCGCGGCGACGGCGCTTTCCAGCACCGCGTGCAGCTTTTCGGGTTCGACCGGCATATCCGTCTGGTAGCGGCGTACGGAATGGCGGCGGCGGATAGTGGCGAAGAAATCCGTCATGACGTCAGCGCTTCGATTTGCTGGAAGGTTGGTTGAGCTTGATGACTTCGCGGGTCTGCTTGGCCAGTTTGTTCATGCCGAGCTTGTCGTACGCTGTGGCCATCATGTTCAGTGCCTGCAGGGTGTGCGTGGAGCCGGCGTAAGTGGTCAGCACGCTCTTGCAGCGATTGATGACCGCGACGTAGGCCCCGCGCTGCATGTAGTAGCGGGCGACGTAAATTTCGTGGGCCGCCAGTTGGTCGCGAAGAAAGACCATGCGTTGCTGCGCGTCGGGCGCATAGCGGCTGTGCGGGTACTTCTCGAGCAGGGTCTTGAAGGCCATGAAGGACTCGCGCAGCGGAGTGACGTCGACCTGGTAATCGGTGTTCGGTCGCAGGAACGCGACAATGCCGCCGCTGCTATGAAAGTTCGCCAGCCCCATCAGGTAATAGGCGTAGTCGACATGCTTCGAGCGCGGGTGTTCGTTGATGAAACGCTGCGCGGCTGCGATGGCGGACTTCGGCTCGACGTTCCTGTAGTAGGCGTAGGCGATCTCGAGCTGCGCCTGTTGGGCGTAGATGCCGAACGGGTACCGCCCTTCCAGCGTCTGGAAGTAGTTGATCGCCTTCGTGTAGTCGCCGTCGGTGAGCGCCTGGTGCGCCTCGCTGTAGATGCGTTGGGGTGACCAGCCCTGTGTCGGGTCGCGCGTGGACGCGCAGCCGGCAAGGGCGAGAAGTAGGGCGGTGAGTGCGGCGTATCGCCAAAAACGCATGACAGTTCCGAATGTAGCCTGAATAATAGGCCGGGAGTATACCTGAGCACTTGCCTCCCAGCATGTCCCCTGAAGAGCTAGTTACTACAAACATTCCCCCGGAATTGGCCGGCCAACGCGTCGACCAGGCTCTGGCTAGACTGATGCCTGAATATTCGCGCAGTCGCCTGAAGGCGTGGATCGACGCCGGCCGCGTGACTCTGGATGGCCGTGTGCCGAAGCCGCGCGACACGGTCAGCGGAGGCCAGTCCGTGCAGGTGCGCCCCTTGATCGAGACGGTGCACGACGACCGGCCGCAGGCCATCGCGCTGGACATCCGCTACGAGGATGCCGAGATCCTGGTGCTCAACAAGCCTGCGGGGTTGGTCGTGCATCCGGCGGCCGGCAATCCCGAAGGCACCCTGCTGAACGCGCTGCTGCACCATGAACCGGCCCTGGCCACCTTGCCGCGTGCCGGCATCGTGCACCGTCTGGACAAGGACACCAGCGGGCTCATGGTGGTGGCCAAGTCGCCCGGCGCGCATCGCCGGCTGGTCGCCGCGCTGGCCGAGCACGAGGTGAGCCGCGAGTATCTGGCGCTGGTGCAGGGCGAGATGATCGCCGGCGGCACGGTGGACGAACCCATCGGGAGACATCCGCGCGACCGCAAGCGCATGGCGGTGGTACACGGCGGCAAGCCGGCAGTCAGTCACTATCGCGTGGAGGAGCGTTTCGTGGGCCACACGCTGCTGCGGGTGCACTTGGAAACCGGGCGTACGCATCAGATTCGCGTGCACATGGCGCATATCCGTCATCCTATCGTCGGCGATCCGGTGTATGGGGGGCGTCTGCGCCTGCCGCCGGGGGCGGGGGATGAATTGACCACCGTTCTGCGCCGTTTCAACCGGCAGGCATTGCACGCGACCCGGCTGGCGCTCGAACATCCCGAGAGCGGCGAACACATGAGTTGGGAAGCCGAGCCGCCAGCCGACATGCTCGCCCTGCTCGCCGCCTTCCGTGAACACGCCAAAGGTCGTGACGATGACTGATACCGACTCCGTGAACGGCTGGTTGTGCCCGGACTGGCCGGCTCCCGGGCATGTGCGGGCGCTGGTCACTACCAGGAAGGGCGGCGTCAGCCGAGGTGTCTATGCCAGCCTTAATCTTGGCGCGCACGTCGGAGACGATCCCGCCGCAGTAGCGGAGAACCGACGGCGGTTGGTCGAAGCCGCTACTCTGCCGGCTGAACCGATCTGGCTCAGCCAGGTGCATGGGCTCGGTGTGGCGAAGCTGAGTGCTGATTCCAAGCCCGGAATCGAAGCCGATGCCGCGATGACCGATGTGCCGGAGCTGGTTTGCGCGGTGTTGACCGCGGATTGCCTGCCGGTGCTGTTCTGCGACCGTTCGGGAACGCGTGTCGCCGCCGCGCATGCAGGCTGGCGCGGTCTTGCCGGTGGTGTTCTCGAGGCGACCGTGGCGGCTATGGATACGCCGCCCGAAGATTTGCACGCCTGGCTTGGGCCGGCCATCGGTCCGGCCGCCTTCGAGGTCGGAGACGAGGTGCGGGAAGCCTTCGTTACCCGGCACCCCGTTGCCGACACCGCTTTCGTGCCGTCGCCGGCAGGGCGCTGGCTGGCCGATCTGTATACTCTGGCGCGCTTGCGTCTTGCCGCGTGCGGCGTGCATTCGGTCCATGGCGGAGGGGAATGCACCGTGGCGGATGCTCAACGCTTCTATTCCTACCGTCGGGACGGTGGTACCGGTCGGATGGCGAGTATGGTTTGGCTATCGCGCTGAATCCGTGGTGACCGTCACGGTTATGACTGTTTAGACCTGTTCGTATTGTTGGACGGGTATGGGAGAGGCTTGATGGAAAACTGGTTCATGCTCACCGTGGTCGGCAAGGACCGGCCGGGAATCGTGGCGCGGCTCGCCCGCGAGCTTTTCGCCGCCGGCGCGTATCTGGGGGAGGCCTCGATGCTGCGCCTGGGGGAGAACTTCACGGTCATGCTCATGGTCCGCGGAGAGTTTACGGCGGACGCGCTGGGTGAACGTCTGGCAGGGGTAGCCAACGAGTTGGAGTTGCGGGTACACGTCGACGCCATCGAAGGCGGTCTGCACCGGCATGTACTGCCGGACGTGCGCGTGAACATACACGGTGCCGATCGCGCAGGTATCGTGGCCGAAGCGACCGAAGCCCTGGCGAGTATCGGTTTCAATATCCTCTCGCTGGATTCGGACGTGGCCGGGATTCACGCAGCGCCGCTCTATGTGATGCAGATCGAAGGTGTTGCCGCCGATGGCGTCGAGGCGATCGAGGCGGCTTTGGAGCCGTTGCGCGAGCGCGGCATCGACGTGCGGGTAGAAACCATCGAAACCCTGGTGGGCTGACGATGGCGGTACTTGAAATACTGGTCTGGCCGGACGATCGCCTGCGTCAGCGTTCGGCGTGCGTGGAGAACTTCGACGATGAGTTGCGCGCGTTCGTCGCCGATCTGGAGGACACGCGGCAGGCAGGGCCTGCAGCGGTCGGCATAGCCGCGCCACAGGTGGGCCGTCATCAGCGCATCGTTATCGTGGATTGTTCGCAGACGCGCAAGCCGGTACCGAACCATGGCTACATGGTGCTGGTGAATCCCGAAATCCTGTCCTGGGACGGGCATGCGCTGGGACGCGAGGGGTGCCTGTCGGTGCCCGACTACACGGGTAACGTGTTGCGTGCCGAGAGTATTCGTTTACGCGCCAATGATCCGCAGGGCGATGCCCACGAATACGACATGGAGGGATTCGAGGCGCGGGCGGTGCAGCATGAGATCGACCACCTCGATGGCATGGTGTTTCTGGACCGGGTGGTTAGTCGGCATACGGATGTGTTTCGGCGTAAGCAGTACAAGTAGTTGTTGATTGGCGTTGCGTAAATAGGGTCTTCGTTTGTTTGTCGGTGTCGCTTTCGGGCGCGTCACTTCGATCGATCTGAGCCCCAAACGTTGAATCGCGTCCGAAACGAGCCCCAGCGGCCAGCAACTACATCGCCTTCACTCACACAAGATTAAGACCGCAAAAGCTGATTCGCGCCCGAAACAGGCCTCCATGGCGCAAACAAATGTGCGTCATTATCGTTGACGCCCGCATCGTTAAACATCGCCCGAACTCCCAGCAGACTCCCCCGAGCCCCCGTGCTCAAACGTCTGCTCATAAGCCCGAAAAATCGCCGCCCCCACAATCGGAAATAGAATCAGCAGCCCCAATCCGAAGGGAATCATCGCCACCACCGTCAAGGGAATCAGGATCAGCGAAAACACCAGCCAGGGCATGAAATTGCTCAGGTTGGCGCGCAGGCTGAGCTTGAGGGCGTCGATGGGGGCAACGCGATCAAGCATGACCAGCGGGGTGGCGAAGAACAGCGCCAGCCACAGCGCGACTGCGATGATGAGGTTGGCCAGCATCGCCAGGAACACGAGCGCCAGACTACCCATGCCGATCATTGCTCCGTGCTCCATCCCGCCGAGTGCGAATATGGTACCTATGGAGCTGCCGATCAGGGCAATGCTTATCAGACCCATCACGATTTGCGCGCCCAGCGCCACGATACCCAGGACCAGCATCGGATTGCGGCGCTCCGGGTCGTTGAAGGCTCTGAACAGATGTTCGAAGGTGGGATCCTTGCCGGCCGCGGCGTGCTGCAGGGCAAGGAAATAACCGCCGGTAAGGGCAGGGGAGGCGAGGGCGATGATCAGCGCGCCGAGCAGCGGGATCATGCCGACCACGAAGTAGAGTACGAAAAGCGTCAGGAACAATATCACCAGCATCGCCGGGTAAGCCTTGAACAGTTCCCAGCCCTGCTTGTACCAGTCGAGTCCGGCGGAGGCGGGAATGCGGCGGATTTCGGTCATGGTTCCGTCCTTGAATTTATGTGTGCTTTGCCGATTGTCGATGCTTACCGTGACAGGAGCAATCTTGTGCGGACATGACGCATTCATGATTCGCGGTGGACGTTTGCGGGCGCGTTGAAAAGGGCGAAGCCCGCCCGCATGTTGTGGGCATTACGAGAATCTGCATTGGAGCCGACCACTCATGCGCATGGACAAACTCACCAGCAAGCTTCAGATGGCCTTGGCGGACGCTCAGTCGCTCGCCGTCGGCCGCGATCATCAGTTCATCGAACCGCTGCATCTGATGAGCGCTCTGCTCGATCAGGAAGGCGGCACGGTGCGTCCGCTGCTGACCAAGGCGGGGGTGAACGTCAATCAGCTTCGCGCGCGCCTGGACGAGGCGCTGGATAGCCAGCCGACCGTCGAGGGTACGGGCGGCGACGTGCATCTGTCCGGAGAGCTGGGCAAGCTGCTCAATATCACCGATAAACTGGCACAGAAGCGTCAGGATGCCTATATCTCCTCGGAACTGTTCGTGCTTGCCGCACTGGAGGGCAAGGGGCATCTGCACGACCTGCTGACCCAGGCCGGGGCGGTACGCGGCGCGTTGGAAAAGGCCATCGAGGAGATGCGCGGCGGCGCCAAGGTCGAGGATCCCAACGCCGAGGAAAACCGCCAGGCACTGGAAAAATACACCATCGATCTCACCGAGCGCGCCGAACAGAGCAAGCTCGATCCGGTGATCGGTCGCGACGAGGAAATTCGCCGCGCGATCCAGGTCCTGCAGCGGCGTACCAAGAACAACCCCGTGCTGATCGGCGAGCCCGGCGTGGGCAAGACTGCCATCGTCGAGGGACTGGCGCAGCGCATCGTCGACGGGGCGGTGCCGGAAGGATTGAAGAATCGGCGCGTGCTGTCGCTGGATCTCGGCGCGCTGCTCGCCGGAGCCAAGTTCCGTGGCGATTTCGAGGAGCGCCTCAAAGCGGTGCTCAACGATCTGGCCAAACAGGAAGGACGCATCGTCCTGTTCATCGACGAGTTGCACACTATGGTCGGTGCCGGCAAGGCCGAAGGCGCCATGGACGCCGGTAACATGCTCAAGCCGGCGCTGGCGCGAGGCGAGTTGCACTGCATCGGAGCCACTACGCTGGACGAGTACCGCCAGTACATCGAAAAGGACGCGGCTCTCGAGCGGCGTTTCCAGAAGGTGCTGGTCGACGAGCCCTCGGTGGAGGACACCATCGCCATCCTGCGCGGCCTCAAAGAACGTTACGAGGTGCATCACGGCGTGGAGATCACTGATCCGGCCATCGTTGCCGCGGCTATGCTGTCGCAGCGCTACATCACCGACCGGCAGCTTCCCGACAAGGCCATCGATCTGATCGACGAGGCGGCCAGCCGCATTCGCATGGAGATCGATTCCAAACCCGAGGAAATGGACCGTCTAGAGCGCCGCCTGATTCAGCTCAAGATCGAACGCGAGGCGCTGAAGAAGGAGTCGGATGAAGCCTCGCGCAGACGCCTGGCCGACCTGGAAGGCGAGATCGAGCGCCTGGAGCGCGAGTTTTCCGATCTGGAAGAGATCTGGAAGTCCGAAAAGGCCGCGGTGCAGGGCACCTCGCACATCAAGGAAGAGCTGGATCGCGTGCGCACCGAGTTGGAGACGGCGCGCCGCGCCGGCGATCTGGGGCGCATGTCCGAGTTGCAGTACGGCCGCATCCCCGAGTTGGAGCGCCAACTCGACATGGCCTCGCAGGCCGAGATGCAGGAGATGACGCTGCTGCGCAACAAGGTCTCCGACGAGGAGATCGCCGAGGTGGTGTCGCGCTGGACCGGTATTCCGGTGTCCAAGATGCTCGAAGGCGAGAAGGACAAGCTGCTGCGCATGGAAGACGTGTTGGCCCAGCGCGTGGTCGGGCAGGACGAGGCGGTCAAGGCGGTGGCCAACGCCATCCGGCGCTCGCGTGCCGGTCTGGCCGACCCGAACCGTCCGAACGGCTCGTTCCTGTTCCTCGGGCCGACCGGCGTGGGCAAGACCGAGCTGACCAAGACGCTTGCTTCGTTTCTGTTCGATACCGAGGAGGCCATGGTGCGCATCGACATGAGCGAGTTCATGGAGAAGCACTCCGTGGCGCGGCTGATCGGTGCGCCCCCTGGTTATGTAGGCTACGAGGAGGGGGGGTATCTGACCGAGGCGGTGCGTCGCAAGCCGTATTCGGTGATCCTGCTCGACGAGGTGGAAAAGGCGCATCCTGACGTGTTCAACGTGCTGCTGCAGGTGCTGGATGACGGCCGCCTGACCGATGGCCAGGGCCGTACCGTGGATTTCCGCAATACCGTGGTGGTGATGACTTCCAACCTCGGTTCGCAGGCGATTCAGGAAATGGCCGGCGAGGAGAACTACGAAGCCATGAAGGGAGCGGTGATGGAGATCGTCGGCGGGCATTTCCGCCCTGAGTTCATCAACCGCATCGACGAGGTGGTGGTGTTCCATCCGCTGGGTCGCGAGCAGATTCGCGCGATCACCCGCATCCAGCTCGAGTACCTGCGCCGGCGCCTAGCCGACCGCGACATGGGCCTGGAGGTCAGCGACGCGGCGCTGGATCGTCTCGGTGAGGCGGGTTTCGATCCGGTATACGGCGCCAGGCCGCTCAAGCGCGCGATCCAGCAGGACGTCGAGAATCCGTTGGCGCAGGCGATTCTCGGTGGCGAGTTCGTGCCAGGCGACGTGATTCGTGTCGACACCGGTGATGAAGGACTGAGCTTTTCGACGCTGGCCAGCGATCTTGCCTAAGGCGGAATCAAAGCCCTCCGGCTTGAATGCCGGAGGGCTTTTTCATATGTAACATCGTATTTCGAGGAGAAAGCCATGAACGTGGAAATGGGCGAGGAAGGCCTGAATATAACGGATATCTCACGCGATCAGGTCGCGCTGCTCGCGCAAGCTCTGCGTTCGGCCGGTGATCAGGGGTTCATGCAGGATGCCGAGCTGGGGCGGCTGTTCAAGCTGATGGCCGTGCTGCAGTCCGATCTGTGGGATGACATGACCTCGGGGCGCTTCGACTTCAAGGCTTATCAGAAGCAGTAGGTGCGTTGTCAGCGGTTCTCCCCGCGTGACACCCTCAGCAGGACCTGGTCGAGGGCCCGTGTCGGCAGCAGCCGGCGTAGCGTGCCGAACAGCCAGGTGGGGAAGGTGACGTAGTAACGCGGTTTGGGTCGGGGCGACTCCAGCGCGTGGATCACCCGTTTCAACACCGCTTCCGGCCCCAGCGAAAACGGATCACCGCCTTTGTCGGGCCGTGCCAGGCGCTGCTCCGCTCCGCGGTACTGGGTACGGTAAGCGCTGTGCTCGCGGTCGATGTTGCGCTGGAACGCCGCATAGGCGTTCGCTCGGAAGCGGCTGGTGATGGGGCCGGGTTCGATGAGGCTGACGCTGATGCCGCTGCCATGCAGTTCCAGACGCAGCGTGTCGCTAAGTCCCTCGAGCGCGAATTTGCTGGTGTTGTAGGCGCCACGAAACGGCAGCGCGACGAGGCCTAGGACCGAGCTGTTGTTGACGATGCGCCCGTGTCCCTGGCGGCGCATGATGGGGATGATGCGGTTGGTGAGGTCGAGCCAGCCGAGCAGGTTGGTTTCCAGTTGTTCGCGCAGGACCTCGCGCGTCAGGTCCTCCACCGCTCCCGGTTGGCCGTAGGCGCCGTTGTTGAACAGGGCGTCGAGCGTGCCGCCACTGCGCTCGATGATGCGGTCGAGCGCAGCGGCGATCGAATCGGGATCGGCTAGATCGAGCCGTTCGGCCTCCAGGCCTTCGCCGCGCAGACGCTCCACGTCCTCCATGTGCCGGGCGGTAGCGAATACTCGCCAGCCGCGCCCCTGCAGGCCATGTGCGACCGTGTGTCCAATGCCACTGGAGCAGCCGGTGATGAGAATACTGCGTGTCGTCATCGCTTCTTGCGCTTCAACCAGCCTGTCAATACGTCAGCGTGGCGACGTTCTCTTCGACGACCTCGCCGATGAAGGCGCCGCCGCCGCGCACGCCGTCGAGTTCGGGAACGGCGTTGTCCAGCGTAAGCCCGTTCTCGTCCATCGCGCCTGCGCAGGAGTAGAACTTGGCGCCGGCTTCGTGTGCATCTTGCATGAAGGAATAGACGGACTTCTCTCTGGCGTTGCCGGGATAGATCGAGTCGGCTTCCCCCTGGATGAGCAGGCGCGTGGTGCGCGCAGCGAAGTAGATTTCCACCTCCAAGTCCATGGCCGCTGCCACGGTGGCCTGGAAGAAGGGCGCGCCGAGCGTGGCGGGTGCTTCCGGATTCAGGTTGAGCAGCATGATGACGATCTTGTCCGCCATTCAAACGTTCCTTGATAACGAGTTGATCGAGGGCGAAAAATTTTTGCGCCGAGACTGGTTTTGGTAAAAAGCAGCCCCATATAATGCCACGTATGTCGATTGAATCTCTTCCCCCGGCCACGTGAGTCGATGCGTGGGCGCGGGAGGGCCGTTAGCGGAGAAACTTTTCCATGCCTATTTATGAGTACCGTTGCGAATCCTGTGGCCATGAGCTTGAGGCGATGCAGCGTATGAGTGATGCGCCATTGACCGAGTGTCCGGCTTGCGGCAAGTCGGCGCTGAAAAAGCAGGTGTCGGCGACCGGTTTCCGTTTGTCCGGCGGTGGTTGGTACGAGACCGACTTCAAGAAAGACGGGAAGCGCAATATCGCTGCGAAGGATGGCGGTGGTGGCGACAGCAAGCCGAGCGGCTGTAGCGCCTGTGCGGCTTCCGACGGCACCTGATACAGGTCGCATGATCGATATTCGCTCCGGGGCGCTGAGGCGCCCCGGCGTCGTTTCGCAGGAATACTGGAGCTACGGAACATGGGTGTCTTGCTACGCCGTTATCTGATTGCCGGTCTGCTGGTGTGGGTGCCGCTCGTGATCACCATCGTGGTGGTGCGGGCTTTGGTGGACTTTATGGACCGCAGTCTGTTGCTGCTGCCGTCGGCATGGCGGCCGGAGGCGCTGCTGGGCTACCCGGTACCTGGGCTGGGTCTGGTGTTGACGGTGACCATCTTGTTAGTGACCGGGCTGCTGGCGGCAAACATCTTCGGTCGGCGTATCGTCGCGATTTGGGAAGGGATGCTGTCGCGCATTCCCCTGGTACGCCACATTTACGGCGCGGTGAAACAGGTGGCGGAAACGATATTCGCTAGCAACGGCGAAGCGTTTCGCAAGGTTCTGTTGATCGAGTATCCGCGCAAGGGTATCTGGACGCTGGCGTTCCAGACCGGCACGGCAACCGGAGAGATTCAGCGACGTACTGCTGAAGAGGTCATTACCGTGTTCGTGCCGACCACTCCGAATCCGACTTCGGGCTTCATCATGATGATCCCCAGAAACGAAGTGAAGGAGTTGGAAATGTCGGTCGAGGATGCGCTCAAGTTGGTCGTTTCGCTCGGGGTGGTGGCGCCGCGTGAGACGGCTTCCGGTGTGGC
>NZ_JARRQY010000058.1:0-19054 GCF_037381185.1 Acidihalobacter sp. | reverse complement strand
GAATTTGCCGGAAATCTCTACTTTCGCCGCTGTTCTTTTCTGGGGAAAGGTCATTAACCAAACGCAAGTTTGTGTGTTTCAAATGAGTGCGTTGTTGGTGTATTGGCGCCTAATTAGTGCATTTTGTGTTTTGGTTTAATTACTAACTACATGATAAGTAAATAAATATAAGCATGGCACGTCTGTTGCTCAACAAAGTTGCACCACAAGAAACAGTCTTCCGCTCCTTCACATGTGTGGCAAGCGATCTCCGGATGAATATCTCGGCTGGATTGGATCTGTGCAATGGGGTTTGGAGGTGTGGGCGCGTATTCACATTCTATCCGTCTGACTATTGGTTCTTGGAGGATATGGTGAAATGAGTACTCCGACTTTGGAGCAATTATCTGCAACCGTAACGGCGAGTGGGACGTTGAGTGTAACGGCGTTCTATTTCTGGTCCGTGGCTTTGATGATACTGATCCATGCTGGGTTTCTAGCTTACGAGATGGGCGCGTCCAGGACGAAAAACGCGCTGGCCTCCGCGGTCAAAAACATACTGGCGTTCACCCTGATCGTGCCGACTATGTACTACTTCGGTTGGTGGATTTATCTGGGCCTGCCGGACGGGTTCGTTCCGATGACGGCCGGCTCCGCAGGGTTGCCCTGGAGCCCGCATATGGGCCCCGATCTGGCGGATCCCTACAACGGCATTTTCTGGGCCGTGTTCGTGTTGTTCTCCGCGACGACCGCTTCCATTCTTTCCGGTGCGGCAATCGAGCGCATCAAGATCAGCGCATTCGCCATCCTTTCCATCGTTCTGGGTTCAGGGATATGGATGCTGGCGGCAGCGTGGGGATGGAGCGGTACTGGCTGGATGCTGACCAAACTGGGATTTCATGATGCCGGTGCGGCCGGTGTGGTACATGAAATCGCCGGCTTTTTCACGTTGGGCGTCCTGATCAACCTGGGGCCGCGGATCGGCAAGTACGGGGCCAATGGCAAGATCAACGAAATCAAACCTCACAATGTGCCGCAGACCGTCATTGGACTGATGCTGATCATCGCCGGCTTCATGGGTTTCATGGCCGGATGCGTGGTCTACAACGCCAACGGGACGATGACCGATATCTACGGCAATCCGACCAATCTGGCCGCGTGGCTGTTCAATATCCTGATGGGCTTTGCCGGTGGCGCGTTGGGTAGCTACCTGACCTCGCGGGAGCCGTTTTGGATGATGTCCGGGGGGCTACTGGGAATCATCGCCATCGCTTCCGGCGTCAATCTGTATTACCCGGGGTTGGCGTATCTCATTGCGATGGCGGCTGGGTTCGCCGGTCCGCTGATCGCAAAGTTCATCGAACGTATGGGGATCGACGATCCTGTCGGAGCCGTGACCGTGCATGGGCTGGGCGGACTTTGGAGCGTGGTCGCCGTCGGCATATTCGCGTCGGGTTATCCGAACGTGGCAGGCCCTGCCATCTCTTTCGGGGGGCAGCTCCTCGGTGCGTTGATTCTTGCCGTCCTTGGGTTCGTGCCGGGATACGGACTGTCATATCTGCTCAAAGCGATGAAGGCGCTTCGCGTCGGACCCGAGGTGGAGAAACTTGGTCTGGACCCCAGCGAGGTGCCAATCGCCGCCTATGACTCTCAGGCTTAATGCGGTCGAGGACGATCGCGCAGGTTCGTGATGTTGGATCAATTCGTAGACCGGGCTCGTATGCCCGTTGTAGGGGCATGCGTAGCCTTCTTCCCGATTCTTGACGAAGTTGGAGGTTAATGATGGACAGTAGCCCGATTGCAGCCTGGACGCATGCGTCCGCGTATTTCACGTTCGCCAACCACGAAAGTACGATCGTTGCGATTCTCATCCTGTCGATTGTGCTGACGGTTGCCGTGCTTGCCGACATCATTCGGCATGAAAAGCATGCCGAAGCCAAGGTGCTGACGGGGCATGCGGCGATGGCCGATGAAAACGAAAGCTAGAAGCGTGTCTTGCAGGGCCGTCACCGATTAGGTGGCGGCCCTGCCGGCAGATTCGAACGCACGGCGCGTCACCGCATCCGTTCCTGTATGCAAGGCGTCGTGCGCGTTGACCGAATGCATCCGCCATTCCGTCCTCTATTTCTGACTTAACGACGAGGTGATCCTGCGCATACGCGGAGCGGTTTCTCGTGCCGCCTATAGCGTTGGCAGAAGTGTCGGAGGAGGTTCGCAAGGATAGGTGGGAATTGCTTGACAGGCGCATTGGTGATTCTTAATATGAAAAATAGTTTCATTGGAGGAAATGTTTGTGTCCGCTACATACCGCCTTGTGATGAGTTGTCCGGATCGGATCGGGATCGTATCGGCGGTCGCAGGTTTCCTGGCCGAACAGGGGGGATGGATCGTCGAGGCGAGCCAGCATGCCGATGCCGAGCAGGGCTGGTTCTTCATGCGGTATGAGATTCGAGCCGATTCGCTATCGTTTGACGTGGACGAGTTTCGTCAGCGCTTCGCGCCGATCGGCACGCGATTCGACGCCGATTGGCGCATTACCGATACCGCTGCACCCAAGCGCGTCGTGCTACTGGTCAGCCGCCTAGACCACTGCCTCGCCGACCTGCTGCACCGCTGGCGCAGCCGCGAGATGCAGTTCGACATTCCCTGCGTGATTTCCAATCACGAAGACCTGCGCGACTTCGTCGAATGGCACGGCATTCCCTATCACCACGTGCCGGTGCCCAAGGACGACAAGCAGGCTGCGTTCGACGAGGTGAGTCGGTTGGTGGACGAGTATCGGGCGGACGCCGTGGTGCTGGCCCGCTACATGCAGATTCTGCCGCCCGAGCTGTGCGTCAAGTACGCCGGCCGCGTGATCAACATCCATCACAGTTTCCTGCCGTCCTTCGTCGGCGCCAAGCCCTATCACAAGGCCTTCGAACGCGGCGTGAAGCTGGTCGGGGCGACCTGCCACTACGTCACCGAGGAGCTGGACGCCGGCCCGATCATCGAACAGGACGTGGTGCGCGTGCGCCACGACGACACCGCCGAGGATCTGGTCCGGCTCGGGCGCGACGTGGAGAAATCCGTGCTCGCGCGCGGGCTGCGCTATCACCTCGAGGACCGCGTGCTGGTCCTCGGCAACAAGACGGTGGTGTTCGACTGATGCCGCTGCGACTGCTCAAGAACGCGATCGACCCGCGCCCCGACGCGCGTTTCTTTACCCAGCCGGAACGGCTGAAGAAGCGCTACGACGTCGTCATCATCGGCGGCGGCGGCCACGGCCTGGCCTGCGCCTACTATTTGGCCAAGACGCACGGCATCACCGATGTCGCCGTGCTGGAGCAGGGCTACATCGGCGGCGGCAATACCGGCCGCAACACCACCATCGTGCGCTCCAACTACCTCACGCCCGAGGGCGTGAAGTTCTACGACCAGAGCGTGCGGCTGTTCCAGGACCTGTCCGACGACTTCGATCTCAACATCTTCTACTCGCGGCGCGGCCACTTCACCCTGGCGCACACCGATTCCGCGCTGCGCACCATGCGCTGGCGCGCCGAGGTGAACAAGCATTACGGCGTCGACTCCGAGGTGGTCGGACGCGAGGACATCGCCGCCGCCTGTCCGGAGTTGGATCTGGACTGCGGCGGACATCTGCCCATCCAGGGCGCGCTGTACCACGCCCCGGGCGCGGTGGTGCGCCACGACGCGGTGGCCTGGGGCTACGGCCGCGGCGCCGACCGGCGCGGCGTGGAAATCCATCAGAAGACGCGGGTCACCGGCATTCGCGTCGACGGCGGCCGCGTCACCGGCGTGGAGACCGACCGCGGCGCCGTCGAGGCCGGCGCGGTGGTCTCCATGGTGGCCGGTTCCACGCCGCGCATCACCGGCATGGTGGGGATTACCACGCCCATCGTGATCCATCCGCTGCAAGCCTGCGTGACCGAACCGCTGAAGCCGTGGCTGGACACCATCATCGTCTCCGCCAGCCTGCACGTGTACGTATCGCAGTCCTCGCGCGGCGAGCTGGTCATGGGCGCCTCGCTGGACCCGGCCGAGCTGCACTCGACGCGCTCGACGCTGGATTTCACCGAGGAGCTGACCGACCACATGCTCGACCTGTTCCCGTTCCTGGGGCAGACACGCCTCATGCGCCAGTGGGGCGGCATGGCGGACATGACGCCGGACTTCGCGCCCATCATGGGCACCACGCCGGTCGCCGGCTTCTACCTGGATTCCGGCTGGGGCACTTGGGGCTTCAAGGCCACGCCGGTGTCCGGCATGACCATGGCCGCGACCGTGGCCAGCGGTCGCGATCACGAACTCATCGAACCCTTCAACCTGTCGCGCTTCGAGCGCTTCGCCCTGGTCGGCGAGCGCGGCGCGGCGTCCGTGGGACATTGAACATGAAGCTGATCGACTGTCCGTCCATCGGCCCGCGTCCGGCGGCGGAATTCGTGTACGGCGGGGCCTGGCGTCCCATGCCCGATCCCGACGCCTGCAGCGACGCCGACTGGGCGCATTACGTGTTCCACCGCGACGGCGCCCCCGGCGTCAGGCGCGAGCTGTGGTACCACGGCCCCTCCGGCACCTGGCTGGTGGCCGAGCGCGACACCCTGAGCGACCGCTTCCTGCGCACGACGAGCCTGGCCGACGCCGTGGCGGAGGAGGGCGACTATGCCTAGCCGTCTTCCTCCCCAGCCGCGCGAGCGCATCGACCGCAGCCGCAGCGTGAGCTTCCGCTTCGAGGGCCGCGATTACGCCGGCTACGTTGGCGACACGGTCAGCTCCGCGCTGCTCGCCAACGGCGTCGACGTGCTCGGCCGCAGCTTCAAATACCACCGGCCGCGCGGTGTGTTCTCCGCCGCCAATCATGACGCCAACGCCCTGATGCAGGCCGGCGGCGAACTCAATCTGCGCGCCGACGTCACCGAACTGCAGTCGGGTCTCGATCTCGCTGCCGTTAACACGGTCGGCGGGCTGCGCCGGGATCGCGGGCGGATGGTGGAGTGGCTGGCGCCTATGCTCCCGGTCGGCTTCTACTACAAGACCTTCCACAAGCCGCGCGCCCTGTTCCCGATGTGGGAGCGCCTGATCCGCAACATGGCGGGGTTGGGCCGGCTGGACACTGCCGACGCGACGCAGCGCCAGCCCAAGGAGCATGCCTTCTGCGACGTGCTGGTGGTCGGCGCCGGTCCCAGCGGACTGGCGGCGGCGCTCGCCGCGGCCGAGGCCGGCGCGCGGGTGACCCTGGTCGACGAACAGCCGACGCCGGGCGGCAGCCTGGAAAGCGAGTTCGGCGGCGACGAGCAGGCCGGCGCGATCCGCGCCGGCCTGCTCGAACGCATGCTCGCGCATCCCGGCATCGCGTTCCGGCCCGGCGCCGTGGCGGCCGGCTACTACGCGGACCACTGGGTGCCGCTGGTGACCGCGCAGGGGTTGGTGAAGCTGCGCGCGCGCGCGGTGATCGTGGCCAGCGGCGCGTTCGAGCAGCCTGCGGTGTTCCGCGGCAACGACCTGCCGGGCGTGATGCTCGCCTCGGCGGCGCAGCGCCTCGTCCATCAATACGCGGTCAAACCCTGCGAGCGGACCGTGGTGTTCGCCGCGAATCCATCCGCCTACCGTGCCGCGCTGGACCTTGTGCGCGCCGGCGTGGCCGTCGCCGCAGTCGCCGATCTGGGCGATCCGGCCACGCGCGGCGCACCTGTCGACGCGGTCAAGGCGCTGGGTATCGAGGTGCTGGCGCATACCGCGGTCTACGAGGCGCGTGCGCGGGACGGCAGGCTCGCGGGCGTCGAACTGCGCCGCCTCGATGCGGCCGACGAACCGCTGCCCGAAGGCGCGCGGCGGATCGAGTGCGACGGCCTGCTCATGTCCGTGGGCTGGGCGCCGGCCGCCGCGCTGCTGTACCAGGCCGGGACGCGCATGGTCTATGCCGAGATTCCTGGGCAGCTGGTGCCCGCCGAGCTGCCGGCGGGCGTGTTCGCCGCCGGCCGCGTGAACGGCGTGTTCGAGCTGCAGGACCGCCTCGCCGACGGTCGCGCCGCGGCGGCCGAGGCGCTGGCGCATCTCGGCATTGCCGTACCGCAGGCGTCGCGTCCGGGGCGCGGCAGCGAAGCGCACTCGCACGCCTATCCGATCTTCGACCATCCCAAGGGGCGGAACTTCGTCGATCTCGACGAGGATCTGCAGCTCAAGGATCTCAAGCGTGCCGCCGCCGAGGGCTTCGACAACATCGAGCTGCTCAAGCGTTATTCCACCGTCGGCATGGGCCCGAGCCAGGGCAAGCATTCCAACATGAACGCGGTGCGCGTGCTCGCGCGCCTCAACGGCCGCAGCATCGACGACACCGGCACCACCACCGCGCGTCCCTTCTATCACCCGGTGCCGGTCAAGGCGCTGGCGGGCCGGCGCCTGCGTCCCGAGCGGCGCACGCCCATGCATGCCTGGCACGCCGCGCACGGCGCTGAGTTCATGGCCGCCGGGCACTGGCTGCGGCCCAAGTTCTACGGCCCCGCTCCGCAGGACGCGGCGGTGGCCGCCGAGGTGCGGGCGGTGCGCGAGGGCGTGGGCCTGATCGACGTGTCCACGCTGGGCAAGATCGAGGCGTTCGGGCGCGACGCCGGCGAGCTGCTCGACCGTGCCTATACCCTGCGCCTGTCGAACATCAAACAGGACCGCACCCGCTACGCGCTGATGGTGGACGAGGCGGGCGTGATCGTGGACGACGGCATTGCCGCGCGGCTGGGCGAGGAGCACTTCTACCTCACCACCACGACCACCGCCGCCGAGGGCGTGTACCGCACGTTGCAGCGGCTGGCCGCCGAATGGCGGCTGCAGGTCGATCTCGTTGCACGCACCGGCCAGAACGCGGCCATGAACATCGCTGGTCCGCTGACCGCCGAGGTGCTCGCGCCGCTTACCGACGTCGACCTGTCAGCCGAAGCCTTTCCTTTCCTCGGCGCGCGTCGCGGGCATGTCGCCGGGGTGCCGGCCCTGCTCATGCGCGTCGGCTTCGTCGGCGAACTGGGTTACGAGATCCACGTGCCCGCCGCGCAGGCCTCGCACGTGTGGACGGCGTTGATGGAAGCCGGGCGCGAACACGGCATCCGCCCCTTCGGCGTCGAGGCGCAGCGTCAGCTGCGTCTGGAGAAAGGCCACATCATCGTCGGTCAGGACACCGACGGCACCTCCACCCCCTTCGATGCGGACATGGGCTGGGCGGTGAAGTTCGATAAGCCGTTCTTCCTCGGCAAGCGCAGCCTGCAGGTGCTCGCCGACAAGGCGCGCTACCGCCTGGTGGGTTTCGCGCTGCCGCCGGGTTACGCCGGTCCGCTACCCAAGGAGTGCCATCTGGTCATCGACGGCGGCGAGATCGCCGGCCGCGTCACCAGTATCGGCGCGAGCCCGTCGCTGGGCCGGGTGATCGGCCTGGCCATGATCGAGCGCCGCCTAGGCGAGGTGGCGAGCCTCGACATCCGCGTGGACGGCGGTGCGATGATGCAGGCGCCGGTGGTGCCGACGCCGTTCTACGACCCCGACAACCTGCGTCAGAAGGCGCCCTCGGTCGCCAAGGAGGCCGCCGCATGAACCGGCTCAGTCCTGCCCACGCCTGCCTGGGACAGGCTACACACAGCGTCGACGGCATGCCGGCCGTGTTGCGCGTCGGCGCCACGCCGCCGACTTGGCTGGCCGACCTCAGCCCGCTACGCCGCTGGCTGGTGCGCGGTGGTGAGGCCGCCGCGTGGCTGGCCGCGCGTGACCTGCCGATTCCCGAGCAGTTGTTCCGCGCGCACGACCTCGGTGCGGATGCCTTCCTGGTGCGTACGGGGCGCGCGGAATTCTTCCTGCACGACGGGCCGGGCGGCGCGCTGCGCGCCAAGCTGGGCGAAATCCCCGACGGACTGGTGGCCGGCATGCGCATCGTCGTGCGCGACGACCTCGAAGTGGCGCTGGGCGGCGCGGGCGCGGACCGCCTGATGCGCGAGTTCTGCGCGCTCGATCTGGCGGAGGTGGAAAACCAGTTTCTGTTCACGCGCGTGGCCGGGACGACCGCCTGGCTGCGTGTGGAAGGCGAGGGCGGGCGGCGCTGCTATCGCATCGGTTGCGACCCGAGCTACGGCGAATACCTATTCGAGACCCTGCTGGAAGGGGTCCATGAATGCGCAGGAGATATTACCGGTTATGCGGACTTCTACGATTCAAGAGGCATTGCACATGACGCCAGCTGAAGCGAAATCGTTTCTCGAAACGAACGACATCAAGTTTATCCTGGCCCAGTTCGTGGATATCCACGGCGTGGCCAAGACCAAGGCCGTTCCGGCCAGCCATCTGTCGGACGTCCTGGAAGCCGGCGCCGGCTTCGCCGGCTTCGCGGTGTGGGGCATGCGCATGGCGCCGCACGAGTCGGACTACATGGCGCGCGGCGACCTCGGCACGCTCAGCGTGGTGCCGTGGCAGCCGGGCTACGCGCGCATCGTCTGCGACGGCTACGTCGACGGCGAGCCGTATGCCATGGACACGCGCAACATCCTGGCCGGGCAGATCGCGCGCCTCAAGGAGCGCGGCTGGACGCTGATGACCGGCCTGGAGCCGGAATTCAGCCTGCTCAAGCGCGGCGCCGACGGCAGCATAACGCCGGCGGACGATTCCGATGCGCTGGAAAAGCCCTGCTACGACTACAAGGGCTTGTCGCGCTCGCGGGAGTTCCTGGAGCGCTTGGTCGAGGCGCTGCAGGCGGTAGATTTCGATGTCTACCAGATCGACCACGAGGACGCCAATGGCCAGTTCGAGATTAACTACACCTATTCCGATGCAATGACCTCGGCGGACCGCTACGTGTTCTTCCGCATGGCGGCCGGCGAGATAGCGAACCAGCTCGGGCTGATCTGCTCATTCATGCCCAAACCGTTCTCCAACCGCAGCGGCAACGGCATGCACATGCACGCGTCCATCGCCGACGAGAGCGGCAGCAACATCTTCCACGACGCCGCCGACGCCCGTGGACTGGGGCTGTCCAAGCTCGCCTACCAGTTCCTCGCAGGCCTGCTGGCGCACGCCCCGGCGCTCACCGCGCTGCTGGCGCCCTCGGTGAATTCCTACAAGCGTCTGGTCGTGGGGCGTTCGCTGTCGGGCGCAACCTGGGCGCCGGCGTTCATTTCCTACGGCGACAACAACCGCACCTCCATGGTACGCATTCCCTACGGACGCCTGGAGATGCGCCTGGGCGACGGCGCCGCCAACCCGTATCTGGCCGCCGCCGGGGTCATCGCCGCCGGCATGGACGGCGTCGAGCGCCAGCTCGATCCGGGCGAACCGCACAACTACAACTTCTACGAGAAATCGCTGGCCGAACTCGACGCCAACGGCATCAAGACGCTGCCGCAAAGCCTGCACGAGGCGATCGAAGCGCTCGCCGCCGATCCGCTGTTCGCCGAGCAGCTGGGCGCCGATTTCATCGACGAGTTCGTCAAGGTCAAGCGCATGGAGTGGGTGGAGTACTCGCGCCATGTCTCGGATTGGGAATTGCAACGCTACGTGGAGTTCTACTGATGTGCGGCATCGTCGGACTGTTGCTGAAAAGTAGCGCGCTCAACGATCGCCTGGGGCGGCTCGTCACGCCGATGCTGGCGAGCATGACCGAGCGCGGCCCCGACTCGGCCGGGCTGGCCGTGTTCGCCGGCGAGGATCAGGGCGAGAAGTTCTCCCTATTCACCGAGGACGCCGACTTCGACTGGGATGATCTGCTGCGAGCGCTGGACGAAGAATCGCTGGTGGGCGCCCCGCGCATCCAGACGCAGGGGCGCTATGCGCGTCTCACCCTGGAGGTCGAGCCCGACACCCTGAAGCACTGGCTGGGCGAGCATTTCCCGCAGCTGCACGTGCTCTCGGCCGGCCACTTCATCGACATCTACAAGGACATCGGCCGGCCGACGGACATCGCCGAGCGCTACGGCTTCTCTACGCTGACCGGCTCGCACGCCATCGGTCACACGCGCATGGCCACCGAGTCAGCCATCACGCCGGCGCACGCGCATCCGTTCACCGCCGGTGAAGACTTCTGCCTGGTGCACAACGGTTCGCTGTCCAATCCCTACAGCATCCGCCGCCGCCTGGAGCGCCGCGGCATCCGTTTCGAGACCGACAACGACACCGAGGCCGCCTGCCGCTTCATCGAATGGCGCCTGGGCGAGGGCGAGACGCTGGAAGGCGCGCTGGACGAGGGCTTCTCCGTGCTCGACGGCTTCTACACCCTGCTCATCGGCACGCACGACAAGCTCGCCCTGGTGCGCGACCCCTTTGCCTGCAAGCCGGCGGTGGTGGCCGAGACCGACGACTACGTCGCCATCGGTTCCGAATACCGCGCGCTGGCGCATCTGCCGGACGTCAAGCACGCCACGCTCTTCGAGCCCAAGCCGGAGGTGATCTACTCATGGAGTCGTTGACCAGTACGGGCGTCGCCGCTCAACGGTTCGACCTGGCCGCGACCACGGTGCGCGAGCTGAACCAGTTCCTGCACCACGAGGTCGACGGCTCGGAGTGCATCGAAATCCTCAACCCGGCCGGCCAGCACAGCATTGCCGTGGGCCTGGACGCACCGGTCGTGGTCGACATCTACGGCCATGCCGGCTACTTCATCGCCGGCATGAACAAGCAGGCCGAGGTCACCGTGCACGGCAACGTCGGCTGGAGCGTGGCGGAGAACATCATGTCCGGCGCGGTGCGGATCAAAGGCAACGCCTCGGAATGCGCCGGCGCCTCCGGTCACGGCGGCCTGCTCGTCATCGAGGGCGACGCCTCCTCGCGCTGCGGCATCTCCATGAAGGGTTGCGACATCGTCGTCGGCGGCAGCGTCGGCCACATGTCCGCGTTCATGGCCCAGGCCGGGCATCTGGTGGTCTGCGGCGACGCCGACCCGGGGCTGGGCGACTCCCTGTACGAGGCGGTGATCTACGTGCGCGGCGAAATCCGTGGCCTCGGCGCCGACGCGCGCATCGAGCCCATGCAGGAAGCCGACTACGCGAAGGTGGCCGAGCTGCTAATCAAGGCCGGCTTCGACCACGACCCGAAGACGTTCAAGCGCGTGGCCTCGGCCCGCAGCCTCTATCACTGGAACGCCGACCATTTCCAGGAGTACTGAGCCATGAGCAAATCCGTATACCGGGAGCAGAACCACTCCTACGACGACTCGGTCCTGCACTACATCGGCCAGGCGGCCGAGCACGGTCTGTACGAGATCCGCGGCCTCGGCGCCAAGCGCCGGCTGCCGAACTTCGACGATCTGTCCTTCCTCACCGCCTCGGCTTCGCGCTATCCGCTGGAGGGCTACCGCGAAAAGTGCGAGACCAGGACGGTGCTCGGCACGCGCAACGCCAAGAAGCCGCTGGAGCTGGACATCCCCATCACCATCGCCGGTATGAGTTTCGGTTCGCTCACCGCCACCGCCAAGGACGCCCTGGGGCGTGCGGCGAGCGAACTCGGCACCAGCACCACTACCGGCGACGGTGGCATGACGCAGGAAGAGCGCCGCTCTTCCAAGACGCTGGTCTACCAGTGCCTGCCGTCGCGCTACGGCTTCAATCCGGACGATCTGCGCAAGGCCGACGCCATTGAGCTGGTGCTGGGGCAGGGCGCCAAGCCGGGCGGCGGCGGCATGCTGCTGGGACAGAAGATCAGCCCGCGCGTGGCCAAGATGCGTACCCTGCCCGAAGGCATCGACCAGCGTTCCGCCTCGCGGCATCCGGACTGGACTGGCTCGGACGATCTGACCATCAAGCTGGTCGAACTGCGCGAGATCACCGACTGGCAAGTGCCGATCTACGTCAAGGTCGGTGCGACCCGCGTCAAGCACGACGTCAAGCTGGCGGTGGCCGCCGGCGCGGACGTGATCGTGGTCGACGGCATGCAGGGCGGTACCGCCGCCACGCAGCAGGTGTTCATCGAGCACACCGGCATCCCGACCCTGGCCGCGCTGCGCCAGGCCGTCGAGGCGCTGGAGGAAATCGACATGATGGGCCGCGTGCAGCTGATCATTTCCGGTGGCATCCGCAGCGGCGCCGACGTCGCCAAGGCCCTGGCCATGGGCGCCGACGCAGTGTCTATCGGCCAGGCCATGCTCATGGCGCTGGGCTGCAACAGCGACTACTACGTGCAGGACGGGCGGCGCTGCGACGCCGGCGCGGACTACGCCGCTCTCGGCACGGCGCCCGGCGTCTGCCACCACTGCCACACTGGCAAGTGCCCGGTCGGCGTGGCCACGCAGACGCCCGATCTGGAGCAGCGCCTGGACCCCGAGTGGGGCGCGCGGCGGGTGAGGAACTACCTGCAGACCCTGACCATGGAACTCACCACGCTGGCGCGCGCCTGCGGCAAGTCCAACGTGCACAACCTCGAGCGCGAGGATCTCGTCGCGCTGACGCTGGAAGCCGCGGCCATGGCCAAGGTGCCGCTCGCCGGCACGGAGTGGATTCCCGGTGTCTCCGGCATCTGAGGCGGCGCCGTCCGTCGTCGGCACGGCCGCGCGGCAGGCCGGACTGCTCGACGGCAAGGCGCTGGCCGAGACGCTGCGCACGCGCCTGCGCGAGCAGGTGGCGCGGCGCCTCGCCCAGGGCTTACGTGCGCCCGGCCTGGCGGTGGTGCTGGTCGGCACCGATCCCGCCTCGCAGGTCTACGTGCGCCACAAGCGCAGGGCCTGTGAAGCGGCCGGTTTCCTCTCTCGCGCCTACGATCTGCCGGCGGAGGTTGTCGAGGCCGATCTGCTCGCGCTGGTCGCCGGCCTGAACGCCGATCCGGACATCGACGGCATCCTGGTGCAGCTGCCGCTGCCCGCGCACATCGACACCGAGACGATCGTCGAGGCCATCGCCCCGCACAAGGACGTCGACGGCTTCCATCCCTATAACGTCGGGCGCCTGGCGGTGCGCCTGCCGCTGCTGCAGCCGTGCACGCCCAAGGGCGTGATGACCCTGCTGCGCAGCCACGGCATCGCGCTCGAAGGACGCGAGGCGGTGGTGATCGGCGCCTCCAACATCGTGGGCCGCCCGATGGCCCTGGAGCTGCTGCTGGCCGGGGCGACGGTCACCGTATGCCACAAGGCGACGCGCGATCTCGCCGCGCATGTGCGCCGCGCCGAGGTCCTGGTGGCCGCCGCCGGCCATCCCGGCCTGGTGCCGGGTGGCTGGATACGCGAGGGTGCGGTGGTCGTCGACGTCGGCATCAACCGCCTGGACGACGGCCGGCTGGTGGGCGACGTCGATTTCGAAGGCGCCAGCCGCCGCGCGGCGTGGATCACGCCCGTGCCTGGCGGGGTTGGGCCGATGACCGTGGCCACCTTGCTGGAGAACACCTGGGCGGCCTGCTGTACCGCTTCCTGAGGTTGGTCGCGTGCGCCGCTGCATGCACCGCGACATGGCGCACCGAATGGCCTATGCACACCGCTGAAGCGAGGAGTACCTTGGCCATAATAAAAAGTTTAATGAAAACAATTGTCTGATTTTTGGCAAGCTTCATGCTTTCCTATAATGAAACTTTATTTCATTGTTTCGCGCCATGCGACACCAGCGAAGGGGCCTGCAGCATGACCATGTCCGTCAAACCCGCAGCCGTCGAGGCCGACCTGCCGTCCATGAACGTCGCCGGCGTCAATGCCTGGCTGGGCGATGCGTTTTCCTCCGAGGATGTCGACAAGACCATCACCTGTGGCTTCTTCCGGCTCGAGAGCAGCGATGCGCCGCTGGACTACGACTACACGTACGAGGAGATGAAGTACATCGTCGACGGTGAGTTCGTGATCACCGACGAGACCGGTGTCCGGCATCACGCCAAGAAGGGCGACGTCTTCTACTTCCGCAAGGGCAGCAGGATCCGCTTCGAGACCCCCACCTTCGGCATCGGTTTCTTCTGCGGCCAGCGCCGCGAAGGCGAGGGCTGAAGCATGTCGGCAGTGCCCGCTAGCGTGCCGGGCATGACGTCGACCGACACGCAGGACATCTCGCAGCTGGCCGGCGTGAAGAGCCGCCCCGTGCATGCGCCGCTGCGCGCCGATCCAGTCGCGCGCAATCATCTGTTGGTGGCCGAAGCGCCGGGGCTGGAGGCCGTGACGCGAGTGCTCGACGCCCTGGACGGCCGCGGCGTGCCGACGGAAGTGCTCTGGCTCGGCGTGGCGCCGCAAGCACTCGCGGGCCGCGCCGCGCTGAGCGCCTTCGACGACATGGCGGCGTTGGCGGAAGCCTTGCGGGAGCGGCTGGCGACTTCCGGCATGGGCACGCGGCTGTATCTGGCCGGTCGCGAAGCCTTTGTGTGGGAGGCGGGACTGCCGGCGCGCGCCGCCGGCCTGCGCGAGGACGAGATCCAGCGCGAGGCCTGCGGCTCGCGGGCGCGGCGCGTGTTCTGCGTGCACTGCCGTCATCTGCTCGAAGCGGTGACCGTCAATCCCGTCGTCTGCCCGAACTGCGGCGTGGTGCTGGAGGTGCGCGATCATTTCTCGCGCGCGCTCGCGGCCTATCTCGGCGTGTGCGCGAATGCCGAGTCGCCCTGCGAGCTTCCCGAGACGCAGGAGACGTTCGCATGAAATTCCCGCAGACCCTGTCCGTGCGCGTGGCGCGCGTCGAGGCGGTCACGCCCGTGATCAAGCGCTTCACGCTGGTGCCGGCCGCGAGCGAGGTGCTGCCGGGTTTCTCCGCCGGTAGCCACGTGCTGGTGCACATGCCGGACGGCGCGCGCACCTACCGCAACGCCTACTCGCTGCTGAGCGCGCCGGGCGAGCGCGGCGCCTACCAGATCGCGGTGCGCCGCCAGGAGCGCTCGCGCGGCGGCTCGGTCTACATGCACGAGCGCGTGAGCGCCGGCGACGTGCTGCAGATCAATCCGCCGGCCAACCTGTTCTCGCTCGACCGCCTCGCCGCCAGGCACGTGCTTGTCGCCGGCGGCATCGGCATCACGCCGTTCATGAGTTATCTCAAGGAGCTGGCCGGCCAGTCCGTGCCTTACGAGCTGCACTACGCCTACCGCGCGCGGACGCACGCGGCGTTTCGCGACGAACTTGCCGCGCAGCTCGGCGAGCGGCTGCACGAATACGACGCCGCGGCCGGCGAGCGCCTGAATCCCCGTGCGCTGCTCGCCGCCCAACCGCTCGGCACGCACGTTTACGTCTGCGGTCCCGAGAGCCTGATCGAGGCCGTTGCGGACGGTGCGCGCGGGCTCGGCTGGCCGGAGAGCCACGTGCATTACGAGCAGTTCGCCGCACCGCAGCCCGGCCGACCGTTCAGGGTGAGCTGCGCCCGCTCCGAGCGCGAGGTCGAGGTGTCGGGCGAGATGAGCCTGCTCGACGCGCTGGAAGCGGCGGGGGTCGAAGTGCCCAGCATGTGCCGCGGCGGGGTGTGCGGGCAGTGCGAGACCGATCTGCTGGAAGGCGAGGCGGAGCGCCGCGACAGCTATCTGCCGGCCGCACTGCGAAGCCGCAAGATCATGCCCTGCGTGTCGCGGGCGAACTGCGAACGTCTGGTCCTCGACCTCTGATTCGGGAATGCCGCCATGCGCCCCCAGCTCAAGCCCATCGAAACCTTCCGTGACGACTTCACCTATGCCAATAGCCCGGAAGCCGTGGCGCGCTTCCCGTTTCCTTTTCCCGAAGACGAATACCGCTATTCGGTGAACATCGAGATGGCCACGCCGGGCGCACCGGGTTCGGTGTTCGAACACTGGTTCGACGTCGACGAACACTACCTGGGCGAGGTCGAGGAGCGGCGCATCGTGCTGGAGGAGGATCCCGGCCGCTGCCGTGTGCTGCCGCACATGATCGCCGCCGAGTGGGACACCTTGGAAATGCTCATGACGCACTTCGCGCAGGACTACCCGCACCTGTTCGCGCTGCAGCGCGACGGCGAGCGCTGGACCTGGGAGAACAAGGCGCTGGGAATCCGCGATACCTTCACCTTCGGTGATGCATCGACGCTGTCCTACGGCCCGTTCGAGTACATCACGCGTCAGACGCAGGGCGACTTCAACGTCCTCGACCAGCGCGAGGGTGACCTGTTCATGGACGGCGGCATGATCACCTGTCCCGCCGACTGGTCGCTCAGCTTCGATCTGGGCATGAGCTTCAAGCAGTGGCACGGGCCGGTGCCGATGGCGCACGAGCTGGGCGTCTTCGACCGCGCCCTCAAGTACCTGCTGAACCTGCAGGTCGACCGTCCGGTGCGGCGCCTGAACTGGACCATCACCATGCACCCGCGCATGGACACCTCGCCCGAGACTTACCATCGCTGGGGCGCCGACCGGACCAAGCTCACCGAGGACAATGCCGGCGAGCTGGTGCACCTGCGCGTGGAACTGCAGCTGCTGGCGCGCCTGCCGCGCTCGCACGGCATGCTGTTCGGCATCCGCACCTATCTGATCAGTCTGCAGGATCTGACGACCAACCCGGCGTGGGCGCGGCGCCTGCACGGCGTGCTGAGCACGCTGCCGCCGCCCATCGTCGAATACAAAGGGCTGAGCCGTACGCGCGGGCCGATTCTTGCCTGGTTGGAGGCGACGGGGCTGACGGCCGCGGTCTGAAGGGCATGGCGCCGGCGCTCCTGACGGCGCTGTCGCCGGGTAGCTGGCCTAGTGGTCGCCGTTGCTGCCGTAATTCATCACGCTCAGGATCTTGATCGGTACCTTGAGCAGTTTCTCCGGGCCGTGCGGAATGTTGCCCTGGAAGGTCAGGGAATCGCCCGGCTTCAGCAGATAGGTGCTGCGTCCGTGGCGGTATTCCATCTCGCCTTCGAGTACGTAGACGAACTCGACGCCGGGATGCAGGAAGGTAGGGAACACCTCCGCGGCGTCGTCCATGAGGATCAGGAACGGCTCGATCTGCTTCTGCGGTCCCTGATCGTAAGCCAGCAGGTGATACGTGTGCCCGCGCTTGGTGCCTCGGCGCACGACCTCCAACCCCTCGCCGGCTTTAACATGCTGCGCACTGCCTTCTGGCACGTCGAAATTGCGGAACAGCTGCGACAGCGTTATCCCCAGCGCCGAGACGATCTGATGCAGCGTGTCCAGGCTGGTGGACACCTGTCCGTTCTCGATTTTCGACAACATGCCGCGGCTTACGCCCGCCAGCGTTGCCACATCGGCCAGGGTCAGTCCCTGTGCCTGGCGTTGGCCGCGAAGGATGGGGCCGATGTAGCGATCGAGATTGCGACTATGGTCGTTGCCATGATCGCTTGAGGCGGCGGTTGGTTTGTTCACACGGAACGGTTTCCTTTGTCGAAGATAGCGATCATATCAAACGCTGCGGTGCTACCCGAAGATGCCGAAGGAGTGGTGTTCAGCCCTTGGTTCGTCGCCTAGTCGACGTGAACTTGGAAAGTTGAGGGGGAAGGTGATAGATGAGAATTAACTATTTGCAACACGTGCCTGCAGAGGGGCTGGGGGCGATCGCGATTTGGGCGAATCGGCGCAGTGTCGAGTGCGGCTCCACTCGGTTTTTTTCGAATGACACGCTACCGGAGTTGGATGATTTCGATTAGCTGATCGTTATGGGCGGGCCGATGAATATCTACGAGGAGGGCGCGTACCCGTGGCTTGTCGAGGAAAAGCGGTTCATTCGGCAAGCGATCGAGGCAGGTAAGGTCGTGTTGGGTTTCTGTCTGGGCGGGCAGCTGATCGCCGATGCGCTCGGTGCGAGGGTGGCCCGAAATCCGGAAACCGAAATCGGCTGGTTCGAGTTGCAGCCGGTGGCCTCGGGCGTTACTCCGCCTCTGGACCGCATGCTTGGCCGGCCGCTCATGGGGTTTCATTGGCATGGGGATCGTTTCGATCTTCCCGAAGGCGCACGGTTCTGCGCCCGGAGCGAGGCGTGCGCGCACCAGGGGTTTTCATACGAAGGGCGCGTTTACGCTTTCCAGTTCCATGCGGAGGCTACGCCGGAAGTCGCGGCAGGTTTTATCGCCGCCGAAGGCGAGCTTCCGGATGGCGCTTTCGTGCAACGGCCGGAAAGCATGCTGACGCAATTGCACTGGTTCAAAGAACTCAATCGGAGGTTGTTCGATTATCTCGATGGGCTTCTTGCAAACGTAGTGCCATCCTCGCGGTGAATGTGCCGTTGGAGACACTGCGCGATATCCGACATTTCGCCTCCGAGGCCGGGATTGGAACCGGTCGTCCAGGTGGAACTCGCAGCGGGCCTGGACAGAGCGTTGTCGTGCATTTGCGCATCGTGGGTGTTCTTGGCGGCGTGGGTAGCGCCTTGTCGGTGATGATGCCGTCGCGCGGTAATGCGAGACCTCGAATTTTGACCCAACAACCAACGCCTGATGGAACCCTTGGCTATATCCCGCTCGCAGAAGCTGAGGCAAACGACTATCGGCAACTCGGGCAGCCAATCCCCATTGCCGCTTAACTTAAACTCAACAGCCTCCGCGAAAACCGGGGTGGTTCAACGAGCATCCGTAACCTTTCGTTTGGCACAAGAATGCCGACACCCTCCTGGCTTCTGTCGCTCGGGCTGCCGCCAACATTAGTTGATGCTACTTCTGAGGCAGCACACTAGAGGTTTTGTACAGTACAATCGAGCTGAAAAATCGGAGAACCACCCAATCACTTTTGGATCTCGTTGCGACACAAGCATACCTGAAAACGGATTTCACTAGGAAACAATCATGAGTAAAGAAGCTTCGAAAACCAACAAGATTCGTGGGAAGGAGTTTGCTGTAAAATATTTGCAGGGATCGGTCCTTGATATTGGTGCCGGCGGTGATTTGGTTTGCGACTGGGCGCGCAGTTTTGATATTGAGGATGGTGATGCCAACAATATAACTGATTATATCAGCGCTGAATCGTACGACGTGGTTCACAGTAGTCACTGTTTGGAGCACATGTTCAATCCAACAGAAGCAATTCTTGGCTGGTGGTCGGTGGTCAAACCAGGCGGATACATGATAATAGTCGTACCTGAAGAAAATCTTTATGAGCAAGGTGCGTGGCCCCCTATATTTAACCAAGACCACAAATCTACATTTAGGCTTGGGGGTAAGACCTCATGGTCTCCCGTATCCTTCGATATCAAAAGAATGTGTGAGAGTCTTCCTGGAGCCACTGTTGTTTCGGCTGA
>NZ_JARRQY010000057.1:0-51709 GCF_037381185.1 Acidihalobacter sp. | reverse complement strand
GGAATGGGAAACATACGCAGCTCTTCGTGGCTGAAACGAGTCCTGCTGATCCCAGTTTGGCGACGCCCAAGCTTCACTTTGAGCTTCTGGCAGGTCGAGCCGATGGTGGATCAGCGGATCATTCTTCGTCTTTGACCGACAATGAAGCGGTGGCGTTGTGGGATGCCGTCTTGAAAACGCTTCGCCCGCGAATAGATGCGGTAGCGGCGAATTCGAATCATTAGATGAGCGTTTTGTAGTTAAAGCTCACGTTGTGCACTGCGCACTTGACCTCCGTTCGCTTTGAGGCTCTCGACTTTCCCTTGTTTGCGGGCTGTTGCATTGCCGCGCGACGAAAGCGGACTGGGGACGGTTGGATGATGGAGCCCAAGGAACAGGGCCGCAGTGCAGCCGTGTGGGCGTTACACCCGACCCAGGCATAGCAGCGCGGTTGTTTCCTCGCCCGCGCTCAAGGGAAGGGCCGCATTCGCGGCGGCATCGTCGAATCCTCCGACCAGCACCATGCCCAGATCGAGGGCGGTGGCCTGGAGGTGGACGTTTTGGCACAGCGCGCCGGTTTCCACGTAGGCATAGCGGGCGCCGCGTCGACCGTCGGGTTGCTGTGTCGCGAAATGCGTGTCGATGGCGGTTACGGCGGCGGCAACTGCGATGACCACGGCGGCTTCGTTTACCCAGGGCTGATCGCCGATGGCGGCGTCGGCAAGGGCGGGGCGCAGATCGGTCGTTTCCAGCGGGGAGAGGGCGTGTTGTTGCGGGTCGTAGGCGTACAGGCCTGGCGGCAGTTCCGATACGTCGCCGACGGCAATGTACAGGCGCAGCGGGTATTGGGCGGCAGCGGATGGCGCGGCGCGTTTGCCGGCCTCGTCCGTGATGCCTTGCGCGGCCCAGAGCAGTTGCGCGAGTTTGGCGAGGGTGATGGGAGTGCCCGAGAACTGGCGCACGCTTCTGCGGCTGCGCAGGACGTGGCCGAGCGGGGTGTCGGCGGCAGGATGAGGGAGCGGAATGCGCAGGTTCTGTGACATGGTGGGCTCTGATGTGTGGTTTCGGCACAGGCCTCTTTCAGCCGCCAGCCGGTTCAAGCATCCATTCGCGCAGCGCTTTGCTGACGGCTTGCGGCGCTTCGACCGGCGCCATGTGCCCGCTGTCCTCGAAGATGGCGTAGCGCGCTTGCGGCACGGCGGCGGCGATCGGTTCGTGTTGTGCGGGAGGGCTCCAGCGGTCCTGGCGGCCGACGCCGATCAGCGTGGGACAGCGTATGTGTGCGAGCAGGGGACCGGCGTCGGGGCGTCCGAGCAGGGCGGCGACCTGGCGGCGGAAAATGTTCGGCGACATGCGTTGCACCATGGCGCGCAGTCCGGCCATCAGTTCGGGATCTTCCGTGCGCTCCGGGTGCACCATCGGCGGTAGCCAGCGATCGGCCAGTGCGGCCATGCCTGCGCGGTCGGCCAGGTCGATCAGTTCCTGGCGCTTCTCCGCCTCGCCTTCGCGCGGCGGGTGTGTACCGGTGTCGAGCAGGGCCAGGCGTTCGATGCGCTGCGGGGCGCGGCGGAAGATTTCGAGCGCGACCCGACCGCCCATCGAGTGTCCGGCCAGCGAGAAGCGTTCCGGAGCGGCGTCGAGAACGGCCTGCGCCATGGCCGCGAACGTGTCGAAGGCGGTGTAGTCCGCAATCCTGATCTCGCAGTCCTGTTCGAGCGCAGTGCTCTGATGGGCCCAGATTACGGCGTCGCAAAGCAGGCCGGGGAGCAGGTACAGGGTCGGTCGGGGCGTCATGGGGCTTCGTTTCGGTTCTCGTGATTGCGGTGCGGCCGGAGCCGATGACGGCGGCTCAATAGCCGCCGCGGATGTGCTGATGGATCGAGGCGGCGTAGAACTCAGCCAGGCGCGCGTGCAACTCGGCCGGCAGCGGCGCCAGGGCGCTGGCCCGGGCGTTGGCCTGCGCCTGTGCCGGCGAGCTGGCGCCGGGGATGACCACGGAGACGGCCTCGTGGTCGAGGATCCAGCGCAATGCCATCTCGGCCATCGACAGGCCTTCCGGCACCATTTCCCGGATCTGACGGGAGAGTTCGATGCCTTTTTCGTACGGCAGGCCGGCGAAGGTCTCGCCGACGTTGAAGGCCTGGCCGTCGCGGTTGAAGTTGCGGTGATCGTCGGCCTCGAAACGGGTGTTTTCGGCGAGCTTGCCGGTCAGCAGGCCGCTCGCCAGGGGCAGACGGACGATGATGCCAACGCCTTTCTCCTGCGCCTTGGGGAACAGTTCCTGTAGCGGCTTCTGGCGGAAGATGTTGAAGATTACCTGCAGCGTGCTGAGGCCTTCCTGTTCCAGGCATACCAGGCCTTCCTCGACGGTTTCCACGCTGGCGCCGAAGCGCTCGATCAGGCCTTCCTCGCGCTGTTCGCGCAGCCAGTCGAACACCTCGCCCTCGCGCAGGGTCGCCGGCGGAACGCAGTGCAGCTGGGTGAGGTCGAGGCGCTCGACGCCGAGGCGCTGCAGGGAGGCCTGGGTGGCTTCGCGCAGCGACTCCCGGGTGTAGCCGTCCGGATAGATATCGCCGCGCCCCAGCTTGGTGGCGACGAACACGTCGTCATGTCTGTCGAGAAAACGGCCTACCGACAGTTCGCTTTCGCCGTCGCCATAGACGTTGGCGGTGTCGAAGAAGCGGATGCCGCCGGCATGGGCCGCATCGAGCGTGGCCTGCGCCGTGTCGTCGTTCCAGGGCTTGCCCCAGCCCCCGCCGAGCTGCCAGCAGCCCAGGCCGCATTCGGTGATTTCCGGGCCGTTTGCGCACAGTGTTCTGTTTTTCATGTGTCGTCTCCTCGGTTTTTGTACGGCAGGCTCTATAGGGTTTGTCGGTCCTGGAGCGGGGAAGCGGATCGTTTGTTCATGACGGTGCGCCGTCCCTGCTTTTCCGCTGGGTGTGTCGCGACAGGGGCGGCAGCGTACGGGGCGGCGGAGGTGGTCCCTGCCCGGTGCGGGCCGGGCAGGATACCGGCAGGCCTAATCCGGAAACACTACGCCTTTCTTGAGAATCAGGCAGCCGTAGGGGCGCTGCTCGCCGGTGGCGACGATGGCGAAGGCCTCGCGCGAACGGTCGTAGAAGGCATGCCGTTCCACGCCGGCCAGCGTGAAGCGCCCGGCGCCTTCGTGGCGGTCGATGATCTGCTGGCATTCCTGCTGCACGGCGGGTACCTCGTCCGGTGCGTCGACCGGTTCCATGCGCATGGCCGGCTGGTCGACGAAGTTGTCCAGCGGCAAGAGCTGGAGGCAGGCATCAAGCACCTCCGGCAGGTCCGCTGCATCCATGCGGACGAGCTGTCGCGCCATGGATTCAGACGGGTAGTTCGCATCCACCAGCACGAGTTCGTCGCCGTGGCCCATCGCGGCCAGAATGTAGAGCAGTTCGGGCGTGTGCAGGCGGGACAGGTGTTTCAGCATGGATGAAGACTCCGTTCGGGGCGTGGTGAGGCGTTCAACTCAGGTGGTTGTAGTACATCCGCGTCGTATATTCGAAGGCCACGCGGCCGTCTTCGGCGTGGGCTGCGAAAATGCGGGCGAGTTCGGCGAGCATCGGCTTGTGGTCCGGGTGTCCCGCCTCGGGAGTATAGGACGAGGACAGCAGGCGGCCGCGCAAACCGTCGAAATCGAATTCCTGGCGATTGGGAAAGGTCGCCAGGCGGAAGCCTTCCGGGCCGTAGAAGTCGTTCAGCACGGCGTCGGTGATCTGCTTGTGGTCGACCTGCGAGTAGTCGGTCGAGTAGCGCTGCAGGAAGGTTTCGTAGGCGCGCATGAACGGCGTCGAGGCGGTTTCGCGCTCATTCCACACCAGCACCACCCAGCCGCCGGGGGCGAGGATGCGCCGGAACTCCTCGCGGGCGCGGGCCCGGTCGAACCAGTGGAAGGCCTGACCGGCGACGATGAAGTCGACGCCGTGGTCGGGCAGGGTCGTGGCTTCGGCCGCGGCAGCGATGCTTTGCAGCTTCGGATACTGCGCGAGCTGGCGTTCGCCGGCTTTGCGCATCTCCGTGTTGGGCTCGACGGCGAATACCGGGTTGCCGTTGCGCAGGAACAGTTCGGTAAGCAGGCCGGTGCCGGAGCCGACGTCGGCGATCTTCGAGGCGGGCGTCAGTCCGCAGGCCTCGTGCAGGGCCGCGACCAGTTCCTGCGGGTAGCTCGGACGGTACTTGACGTAGTTGTCGACGCGGTTGGAAAAGCGTTGGGTCGAATCGGTCATGGCGAGATCCTTCTCTGACAGATCAATGATCCTGGCCGTGCAGCGCCCGAAGCAGCCGTTGTGCCATTGCGTCGGCCTGCGGTTCCGGAATGTTGGTGAAGCCGAGCAGAAGTCCGTGTTCGCGCCGGCTTCCGAGGTATTGCGAGGACAGCGGCAAGGGGGCGAGCCCGCTTGCCGCCGCCCGGCGCATCATATCAGCATCGTCGCCTTGCCCGGAAAAGCGCGCCAACAGGTGCATGCCGCCGCGTTGCAGCGAGAGTTGGACCTCGGCGCCGAAGGTCTCGGCCAGGGCATCCGCGAGCGCTTTTTGTCGTGCGCCGTATAGGCCTCGCATGCGCTTCAGGTGGCGGGCGAAATGGCCCTGCAGCATGAATTCGGCCGCGACCATCTGTCGCAGCGTATCCTCGCCATGGCGTTCGGTTTCCAGAACGACGGTTGCACGTTCGATCAGCGCTGCCGGCAGCACGACGTAGCCCAGCCGCAGGCCGGGAAACAGCGTCTTGCTGAAGCTGCCGGCGTAGATGACACGGTCAGCGGCATCGAGGCTCTTCAACGCCGGCGGCTTGCGCCCGACGTAGTGGAATTCGCTGTCGTAGTCGTCCTCCAGGATCCAGGCCTGTGTCGTGTCCGCCCAAGCCAGCAGCGCCTCGCGGCGCGCCAGCGAGAGCGCCATGCCCAGCGGGCTCTGGTGCGCGGGGGTGACCACCGCGAGGCGCGCCCGCGGCGCATGCGTGGCGCCGAGTCCGACCTGCATGCCCTGCTCGTCCACCGGCACCGGCACGAGATCCGCCCCGACCGCCTGCAACACCCGGCGGGCCTTGAAGTAGCCGGGTTCCTCGAACCACACGGCGTCGTCCGGGCGCAGCAACAGCCGTGCCAGGAACGCGAGCGCGTCCTGGTAGCCGCCGGTGACCATGATCTGCTCGGGCCGGCAGGCCACGCCGCGGGACACCGCGAGATAGGCGCTGATCGCCTCGCGCAGCGCGGGTAATCCGGCGGGATCGGGATAGGCGAGCATGTCGGGGCCGAGACGCCGTGCCATCTGCCCGGTCAGGCGTGACCACAGCGTGCGCGGGAAGGCGTCCAGCGCCGGCAGGCCCATCTGGAACGGCAGCGGTGCGGAACGCCGTCGGTTCGCAATGGCGGTACGTTCGCCGTCGGCAGCGCGCTGCTCGGCATGCAGTGCCGGCGATACGACCGTGCCGGCCGCACCGCGCGGCAGCAGATAACCCTCGCCGATCAGGCGGGCGTAGGCGGCATCCACCGTGCCGCGCGCGACGCCGAGTTCGCCGGCCAGGGCGCGGGCCGAGGGGACGCGTTCGCCGGGGGACAGCTGACCGTTCGCGATCGCTGCCCTGACGCGCCGGTAGATCTGCTCCTGCAGCGGGAGGCCGTGGCGGATGAGCGATTTCGCTCCGATTCTGGCGGATACAGGTGGGCTCATGGACTATTGGTTTTTTAGATTTTTGGATCAGGATGTTGGGCCATTACTGAGGGATCATAGTCGTGTCAATTGAAAGGAGATACCCATGCACACCGACCGACTTACCCTTCACAAGACTTCGCCGGATGGCTACGCCGCCGTGCGCGGCGTCGAAGCCTACATGAAACGCAGCGGCCTGCCGGCAACCCTGATCGAGCTGGTGAAGATGCGCGCCTCGCAGATCAACGGCTGCGCCTACTGTCTCGACATGCACAGCAGGGATGCGCGCAAGCAGGGCGTCAGCGAACAGCGGCTTTACTTGCTCGACGCCTGGCGTGAGTCGCCCGTCTACACACCCGCGGAACGCGCGGCGCTGGCCTGGACCGATGCGCTGACGCTGGTGGCGGAAAAGCGTGCTCCGGACGACGACTATGCGGCCCTGCGGGAGCATTTCAACGATCAGCAGATCGTCGACCTGTCCATTCTCGTCGGGCTGATCAACCTGTGGAACCGCTTGGCGATCGGCATGCTCTACAGCCCTGACGCGGACCCGGCCGGAGCGGGGCGATGAAGAGCCTCGAACTGCGCCACGCGGACAGCGACGAGGACGTCATCGCCTGTTTCGAGGTGATGCGGCAGCTGCGCCCTCACTTGAGCGACGAAGTCGAGTTCCTTGCGCGCGTGCGGCGCCAGCAGGCAGGCGGCTACCGTTTGCTGGCTGCCTGGGAAGATGTCGACGTTATCGGTGTTGCCGGCTATCGTCTGCAGGAGAACCTGATACGCGGGCGTTTCGTCTACGTCGACGATCTGGTCGTGCTGGAGGAGAAGCGGCGTGACGGCGCCGGAGCAAAGTTATTGGACGAGGTGGCGTGCTTGGCGAAGGCGGAGGACTGCGTCTGGATGACGCTGGATACGGCGCTGGGCAATGCCTTCGCGCAGCGCTTCTACTTTCGCTGGGGGCTGCTTTCCGCGGGCATGCATTTCGGTGCGGCACTGACATGAAGACGGTGCTGCTCGTGGAGTGCAGCCCGCGCCTGCGGCACTCGGTCAGCCGCGCCGCCAGTGCGTGTCTGATCGAGTGCCTGCGTCGGCGTGAACCCGGTCTGCGTGTGATCGGCCGCGACCTGGCGCGCGACCCTCCGCGGTTGGTGGACGAGGCCTTCACCGAGGCGATGTACGTTCCCGAGCCGGAGCGCTTGCCGTCCCAGCGGGCGGCGCTGGCGCAGTCGGAGACGCTGATCGGAGAACTGGAGGCAAGCGATGCGCTGGTGCTGGGTACGCCCATGCACAACTTCACCGTGCCGGCGCTGCTCAAGGCCTGGATCGATCAGGTGCTGCGCGTCGATCGCAGTTTTCGCCGTACGCCGGAGGGAAAAGTAGGGCTGCTGGCCGACCGTCCTGCCTATGTGGTGGTCGCATCGGGCGGCGCACTTGCGGACGATCGCGCCAGACAGCCGGATTTTCTGACGCCGTATATGGAAGCCGTGTTGGCGACCTTGGGGATTCGATCGCCGAGTTTCCTGTACGTGGATGGCGCGCGCGATGCGTCGGGAGATGCCGTGCAGGCGGTGGAACGCGTCGAGGCGTGGTTTGATGTCGGTGTGCCGCTTGAGAGGTAGGGGACGTGCGGGTGAGTCATGTCTTCCGCGTGTTCCCGGAGTCTCTGGACAGCTCCTGTTGCAACCAAGCCAGAAAGTCCTGGATGGCTGTTTCGTTCCGTTTGCAGTACGACCATTTCTGCTGTTTACGGACCGTGATGAAGCCCGCCTGCCTCAGGAGTTCCAGGTGCCGGCTGGCGGTCGGCTGTGCGACGCCCAAGGCTTCGGCGATGAGCGTCATGCAGACGCCGAACTGCGCCGGGTCTGCCGACCATTGATGCGCGAAGTGCCGTTGCGGGTCCGCCAGAATCCGCATGATCGCCATGCGCGGCTCACCGGCCAGTGCCTTGATCTGAATTGACCTGTTCATTCGCCGCATCATATCGTTAATTAGCTAAATGACAATATGAGGTGTTCCGATGCTGGACTTGCCGAACACGTCGGTCTTCGAGGGGAGTGCCGTCAGATGGGGCGCATGCGGGGATGGTCCACCCCTGGTCGCCATTCATGGCACGCCGTTCTCGTCGCAGGTATGGCGCCGGATCGTACCGCTGCTCGCCGATCGACGAACTGTCTACTACTTCGATCTGCTCGGCTATGGTCAGTCCGAGATGAGAGACGGTCAGGACGTGTCCCTGGGAGTGCAGAACCGGCTGCTCACGGCGCTCTTCAAAGAGTGGGGGCTTGGTCGTCCCGACGTGCTGGCTCATGACTTCGGCGGTGCGGCGGCTCTGCGGGCGTACTACCTGGACGGTCTGCGCTACGCCTCGCTGACGATATTCGACGCGGTCGCCCTGGCGCCCTGGGGCTCGCCTTTCGTGCGGCACGTGCGCGAATACGAGGCGGCGTTCGCGGGGATGCCCGACTATATGCACAGGGCACTTTTGACGGCCTATCTGCAAACGGCGGCATTCAACCCGCTTTCCGAGGAGGCCTTGGCTATCTATAGCGCTCCCTGGCTCGGACCGGTGGGGCAAGCCGCCTTCTATCGGCAGATCGCGCAAATGGATCAGAAGTACACGGATGAGGTGGAGAAGCACTATGGCGCGCTGGACTGCCCGGTTACGGTGCTTTGGGGCGAGCAGGACGAAGGGATTCCCTGCGCAACGGGCGGGAAGCTGGCCACGGTGATCTCGGACGGTCCATGCATGCCGATTCGGAATGCGGGACATCTCGTTCAGGAGGATCGGCCGGAAATCATTGTTGCGGCGGTACTGAAACGGATCGCGGGCGTTTGAGGTGCTTTGCGCCATAGCCGTCGCGTATGCCCGAGGTCGCGTATGCCCGAGGATGAACCGCGTTGGAGGCTCGATGACATCCGCTTTCGCATAGTGGAAACGGGGCGTTGTGCCCCATAGTTGTTTGCAGCGCAATGCCGCATGAACTCTGCTACTTTCTTCCATTGCCGGTTTTTGCAAAGCAAAACCCCGGTTTGGCCATGGAAGATGGCGAACGAATAGAGACGCGCTGGATAAATGAGCGAACGCCGTGCAACGCGGCAGATCGCGTGTGGCGCTCGACTTCGACGAGTCCTCGTTCGTGGAAGTACAAATATAACCATTAGAAGTTTTGGAGGAGTCATGCCCGCAATATTCTCGTCGATCAAGGGACGATTGATTTTTGCGTCAGTGCTTACCGCTGTTCTGACATTTTCAGCTCTTGTGATGACCTTCTACATGGGAGGGCTTATTCGGGCCGAGTTCCGTTATCAGTCGGAAGTGGTCGGCCCCTTGAATACGGCTTTGCAGGGGATGAATATCGCGGGTCTCAATCAGGGCTCCCTGCTGCGCGAGCGTCTTCTGCTGAGTAGCCTGAACAAGAAGCAAGTCGAAGAACTGCGCAAGTATTCGACTCTATTCGAACAGGATTATTCTACGGCGGTTCGACTTTCGAAAGACTTTCCCTCTTTGGCGCCGATGTTGAAAGCCATCGACAAGGACTGGAAGGTGGTCAATTCGGCTCGCGGAAAAATTCAGGAAGCCGTGGTCAAGGTGCAGCCGGGTGACGCACTGATCGTCGTTCCGACGGAGGAGAAGGGTTGGAAAAGATTGCATGCAAAGCTGGAATCCGCCGTCGATTACATAGATGCCCAGAAAGCTCTGGCGCAAAAGAAAATCGATGCGGATTTGCGAAATTCGCGATGGTGGAGCACCGGCCTGCTTCTGCTGGCCATGATCATTGGCGGTGGTACGCTACTGTTGACGATTGTCGGAACGGTGAGGCGCATCGGTTCCACGCTGTCGATGATGAAAGCGGCGACCACCGGCGACGCAGATCTGTCGCGCCGGGTTGCAGTGCGCGGCACCGATGAAATGGATCAGATCGGCCTTGCCTTCAATGCCTTCCTCGAACGGATCCAGGGCGTGATTGCGCAGGTCGCCCGTTCCGCCTCGATGGTTTCCTCGGCCGCGGATGGGATGTCTTCGATGTCGGCTCAGGTCAGGAGCGGCATCGAACAGCAGCGATCCGATACGACGCAGGTGGCGGCCGCCGTGAACGAGATGAATGCGACCGCGCACGAGGTCGCCAAGAACATCGAGGAAACCAGCAACGTTTCGGGGCGCGCCGCAGCGGCAAGCAAGCACGGCGCCGAATTGGCGACCTCAGCAATCGAAGGCATGGGTACGCTGCAAAACGAACTGGGCCTGTCGAGTGACGCCATTGCCGAGCTGAGCAAGGGCGTCCTCGAGATCGGAGGCGTTGTCGACCTGATCAGTCAGGTGGCGGAGCAAACCAACCTGCTTGCCCTGAACGCAGCCATCGAGGCCGCACGTGCCGGGGAACAGGGACGGGGTTTTGCGGTGGTTGCCGACGAGGTCCGTTCACTGGCGCACAAGACCCAGGATTCGACGTCTCAGATAAGCAGCATGATCGAACGCCTGCGGGGCGCGGCTGACAGCGTGGTGACCTCCATGGACAGGACGCGGGCGCAGTCGGAGTCCGCAAGCGGTGAAGTCGACCAGGTCGGGGAGTCCCTGACCGAAATCACCGGCATGGTCAGGGACATCGCGGATAGAGCGGCGCAGGTTGCCACCGCTGCCGAAGAACAGTCGGCCGTGGCCGAGGAGATCAACAGGAACGTCACCTCGATCAGCACCGCCACGGACCAGACGGCGACTTCGATTGATCATTCCATGGGAGCGGCGCATGAACTCTCCCGCCTTGCCGGAGAGCTGAACCAGCTGGTCGCGCAGTTCAAGGGCGTTTGAGCGTCGCCGGAGCAACAATCCGAACAGCCCCCGGATAAGGGGCGTTCGCCATGCTCCTCAGGCTTCGTCATGGGCGGCATTCGTTACTGGGGCGCCTTGGACGGATGGCCAGAACATGACGACGTTGCCCGCCAGTACCAGCGCCACTCCGACGAAAGCGGCCGGTGTCCAGACGTATGCCTCCAACCACGTCGAGGCACTCAGGGCGACGATGGGAAACAGCACCGTCGCATAACCGGCCCGCGCCGCGCCGATGCGGCGCACCAGCGTCAGGTAGCTGCCGAAGGCGAGAATCGAGCCGATCAACACCAGGAAGGCCATCGCGCCCCAGTACGCGCCGCTGGCGGGAATGCCGAGGGGCAACCCATGCACGCCGACCCAGACGGCCAGCAGGAGGGCGCCGTAGGTCATGGCGTAGGCGTTGGCGGGGAATACGCCGATGCCGAAGCGCTGCACGCGGGTGCCGACCATGTTGCCGAGCGAGAACATGTAGGTTCCGAGGAAGGCGCAGGCCGGACCAACCCATTCGCCGTGTTGCCAGCGCAGTTCATGGCGGAACAGCAGGAGCAGTCCGGCGATGCCCAGCGCGGCCGCGGCCAGGGTGCGGCGCGGGGGGCGCTGACGGAAGAACAGCCAGGCGTTGGCGGCGTTGAACAGCGAGGCGAGCGAGAAGACGACGGCGACGAAGCCGCTGGTGAGCCGGACTTCCGCCTCGTAGATGAACAGGAAATTCGTGCTGTACAGGCACAAACCCAGCAGCAGGAGCCAGCCGTGTATGCGGGGCGAGAGGCGCGGCAGCGTACCGCGCCAGGCCATCGCAAGCAGCAGCAGGCCGCCGGCGAGTATGAAGCGGTAGAGCACCGAGACGGCGACCGGCAGCGTGTCCACCTGTATGTGGATGGCGATCCAGGTCAGTCCCCAGGCGAAGACGACCAGGGCATAGTGGGCGGCGGTCGGCACGGCATGCTCCTGTTGCGTATGGATTATGACGATAGCGGTGCTGCCGCCGTTGGCGCTTGCGCTTTCTTGCCGGGCGTTGTGCCGATCTTGCTGCGGGGCTGTTAACGCTCCGGAACAGGCGCGATACTCTGAAAGACCTGCCGGGGCGCAGGTGGAGGCGAGGCGTGGAGTACGAGGTTTTCAAGATTCTGATCGAAGAAGGTGCCTGCGCCGAGCGTACGCTGTGCCTGCCGGATGGACTTGCCTTCGCCCACTGGAGCAACGGGGGCGGTGAGATCGATTACCACAAACCGGCGCACCACACGCTCAGCGTCTACGTCGAGGGTGGCTGGGGGAGTTGGCGTCTGGAGCGCGGCAAGCCGGTGCAGAACGGCTATCCCGGCGCGGTGTGTCTGTTCGCCGATGGGGCCGATTCGAGCTGGCGTCTGCGCGAGCACTTCGAGTTTCTGCACTTCTATTTCCACCAGGCCGATCTGGCCCGCGCCGCAGAGCAGGTCTGGGATGCCGAGCCGGGGGCCTACGAGCCGGTACCCGACTATTTCTTTCGCGATCCGCTGTTGGAGCAGTCCGTGCAGCTGCTGCTGGCCAGCGATTGGACGGACCCGGCGCAAAGCCTGGGGGCGGACCATCTGGCGCAATGGATGCTGCTGCACGTGGCCAAGGGGTATACGCGCCATCGCGGGCCGCTGCCGGATGTGCGCGGGCGGCTGTCGCCGGCGCAGGCGGCGCGTGTGCGCGATTTCGTCGAGGCGAATCTGGCGGAGGCGCTGTCTTTGGAACGGCTGGCCGGAACGGTGCAGCTCAGTCCCTACCACTTTGCGCGGCTGTTTCGGGCGACCTTCGGCGAGCCGCCGTATCGCTACGTGCAGCGCCGCCGCATGGAACGTGCGCGGCAGTGCCTGGAGCGCGGCGACGAGAAGATCGTGAGCGTGGCGTTGAACTGCGGTTTTTCGGATCACAGCCAGTTCACGCGGGCGTTCCGCCGCCATTTCGGCGTCAGTCCAAGCGCCGTGCGCCCGGACGTGGCCGGGAGCGAAGCTGGCGTTTGACGGCAGGCGTCACATGCCGCTTTGCTGCAATTGCACGAAGGTGCGGTTGATGTTGGTCGGGTTCCAGCTCTGGGCGTGTTCGAGGCGCATGAAGTGCTGCGGCGTGTGCTTGCGCAGTCGGGTGACGGTCGTTTCGAGATCGTCCCAGTTTTCGACGGCGGGGCGGATCTCGCTGAGCAGCCAGTGCAGGTAGTCTCCGGTGTCCGCGCGGGCGAGCTGCCAGCCGCCGACAGAACCGTGGCCCGGCACGATCGTCGCGTTGGGGAACTGCCGTTCGGCGCGTCGGAAGGCGCGTTCCCAGCTTGCGGCGTTGCTCTGGGGGAGGATGCCGAGCATGCGGTCGGTGAAGATCAGATCGCCAGAGAACAGAATGTGCTGGCGGGGCAGCCAGACCACCGCGTCGCCGGGAAAATGCGCGTTGCCCAGAAAATTCAGCTCGACGTGTACGCCGCCAAGCACCAGCTTGGCCCGGTCGCCGGGCAGCGGATGAGGGGCGGTGACGGGCCGGGTGTCGCCCAGGTGCTGCTTGAGCACGCCTTTGAGTGCGGCAAGTTCGTTTGCTGCCATTTCCTTCTGCGTGCGCACGGTGTGCTGCAGCGCGTAGACGCGCGCGCCGTGCGCGGCAAAGTAGCCGTTGCCCAGCCAGCGGTGATCCTGCGAGCCGGTGTTGATGACCCAGCGGATGGGCTGGTCGGTGACCGTGTGGGCCGCCTTGGCAAGCTGTTCGGCCGCGCCCGAGCCGGTGCCGCTGTCGATGAGGATCGCGCCGGTGGGCGTGACCACAAGGCCGAAGTTGGCGTTGAGCCCGTAGTTGGCGTAGGTGCGCGGGCCGGTTGGGCCGATCAGGGCGTAGACCTGCGGGGCGATTTTCTCGACCCGCAATAGTGAGTCGGCGTGCGCCGCCGCACTCGTCCATAGCAGCGCGCACAGCAGTGCGGGCAGGAGGCCCCGTGAACGCATGTCGTACCTTCCCGGCCGTTGGGTATGTGGACAAGTATGGCATGCGTTGGAGCGGGAGACGCGCCGAAGAGCCCTCGGGCATTGTCGTTCGGTAATCCGGGAGCGGTTTCGCGTTGTCCACCGAACGAGCAGAATGAACGTCTGTATTGCAGGCAGGTCCTGGCTGTATGAGCATTTTGACCGAATTGCGCAGCACGTCGGTTCGTTGGGGGCCAGCCGCCCGGTTCTTCCACTGGTCGGTGGCTTTGTTGATCGCAGCGCAGGCGCTTGTCGGCCTGTATATGATCGAGTTGCCGCTGTCGCTTTTGAAGCTCAGGATATTCCTGTCGCCCTGTACCTGTTGCTGGTGGTGATGCCGCTGTCGGGTTGGGTCTACAACTCCGCGTCGGGGTTCCCGCTGCCGTGGTTCGGTCTGGTGCAGTTGCCTGCCATCGCGCCGACTTCCAAGTCACTGGCCGCTGCGGCGCTGCTGGTGCACAAGACCGCGTTCTGGTCGCTACTGGTGCTGCTGGCGCTGCACATCGGCGCCGCGTTCTATCATCACTGGCGTGTGGGGGACGACGTGTTGCGCCGCATGCTCCCGTTCGTGAAACGAGGCCGCTCATGAAAATCGGCATATTCGTTCTGCTGTTGTTGCCTTTCGGAGCAGCTGCGCATGCGCAGAGCTGGACGATCGCGCCGGGCAGCACGCTGGCCTTCGACACATCCTTCGAGGGTGCTCCCCTGCATAGCGGCTTCAAGCGCTTCAGTGGCGGATCAGCCTGGACCGGCAGCATCCACAGATCTGCCGCTTCGACGTGCGGATCAAGCTCGACAGCGTGCACACCGGCAATCCGACCGGCGACAGACAGCTGCAGAGTGCAGCTTTCTTCGATGTGGCCGCGCATCCCGAAGCGCGCTATCGGGCGGACCGCTGCCGCTGGAACGGCAAGGGGCCGATCGACGTCCAGGGATTTCTGACCCTGCGCGGCGTGAAAAAACCGGTACCTCTGACGGCTACGCTCAAGGCCGGCGACGAACTGAGCGCGACTGCTACGGTGAATCGGCTCGACTTCGGCGTCGGCCAGGACCAGTGGTCGAACGGGGCGGTCATCAGCGCGAAGGTCGGGATCAAGGCGCATCTGAAGCTGGCAAAGGCCCCGCACTGAGGCGACAATCGAGGCTGTCCCATACTTTCGAGCAGTGCAGCGATGAGTGCGCCATGCGCGACTGAATTCAGCGACGCCCTTTCCGTGCGCGATTACGGCGCCGCGCCCGGCAGGCACGTACACGACCATTTCCAGGTGCTGTGGGCACTGCAGGGTTCCCTCGAGCTGGAAATCGAGGGCCGGGGAATGTCGCTCGACTTCGGCGAAGCTACGCTGCTGCGCCCCGGCGAGCGGCACGATTTCGAATCTCGGCTCGGCAGCCGCTGCTTGGTGCTCGATACTCGGGACCCGGTATGGGAGCGGCGGTCCGCGCGACCGCAGAGCGTCGAGGCCTCGCACCATCTGGCGATGTATCTCGCCCTGAGCTTGCAGGACGGCGCGACCGCATCGTCCGAACTGGGCACGCTGCTGCTGGGGCAAGCCTGGGGTGAAGCGCACGAGTCGCGCCGTGCCCGTCGCGATGTGGATTGGGCGCGGCTGACGCAGTGGGTGTTGCGTCGTCTGGCGCAGCCGCTAACGGCCGCCGATTTGGCGGAACGGGCTCTGCTCAGCGAAAGTCAGTTCCGCCAGCGTTGCGTTGGGGCGCTGGGCTGCAGCCCGATGCAGTGGGTGCGGACGTTGCGCCTGGAGCGTGCCCGCGAGTTGCGCGCCGATGGTATGCGTGTGGCGGAAATTGCCCGTCGCACGGGGTATCGATCGCCGTCGGCATTGCGGGTGGCGTTGGAGCGTTTAGCGTGTCGTGGACGCTGAGAGTTGGGTTGTGGTTCTTCGATGACTCTAATCGGCGGCAAGCGTTTTGATCTTGCGTTAGTGAAATGTCCGAACCTGTTGGTCATCGCGGTCTGTTTCGTGCGCGTTTCGAGGTATGTCGTTTCTGTTGGCGACTCGGTGGGAGGTCTTTCCATTATTGGCGCTGAGGCCCGTTTCGGGCGCGAATCAGCGTTTGCAGTTTTGATCCTACTTGGGTGACGCGCCCGAGCCGGTTTCTTTGAATGCGCAAAGAAACCGGCGAAAGAAACGCATCCCCAAAGCACTCTGCTCCTGAGCCATTCGCGACTGTAGTGGACTGGTGTGCGTTCAGGGCAAGGCGCGGCGCGAAGATAATGGCCTGAGCCCTTGGCAAGCGCCGCAACGCAGCCATGGGCGCACACCAGCCCACCCGAAGGGCGGCTCCAGGCTGTCCCGCCCCGGTGTTGCGCCGCTGGCGAAGGCAATGAGCCTTCCCTGCGCGACGCGCCTTGTGGCGAAACAGCCTGGAGTCGCTGCAGCCGCCAATGACACATGTGCAGAGTGCTGTGCTTGTCCCTGTCGGGCAACCTCGCGAACGCACGCCTGAACGGGGCTCGCAGCTATTGGCCATCCAGGCCAAGAGCTGCTTGGCCGGCGTCCTGCCGGCCATCCCCGCCCAGGCGCACGCTCGCGAGGCAAGCGATCAGGGGGGACCAAACGTCAAAACACGGCTTCGGTAGGTTGGGGTGAGTGCAGCGAACCCCAACATGATCTGCACCGCCCGCGTTGGGGTGCGCTTCGCTTACCCCAACCTACGCTTCGATCGCCGAATACGTAGCCCAAACGTTTGGGAGGCGTTCTGTTTTGACTCCCCGATTCCCGTTAGGCCTTGCCTCGAGCGTGCGCCCCGGCGCGGGGTCGGGCGGCAGGACGCCGTCCGCGCAGGCTTTGCCAGGATGGCAAGTGCCTGCGGTGCCCCGTGACGGGGTGTGCGCTCGAGGTCTGCCCGTCAGGGACAAGGCCTTTCGGGCGCTTTTCTTTCGTACCTTTCTTTGGGCGTGCAAAGAAAGGTACTCGGGCGCGTCACTGATTCGGATAGATGTTCCAAGCGCCGAATCGCGCACGAAACAGTCCGCCACGGCTAGCTAGTAAGTTGTCTTCCTTTTGTGCAAGATCAAAAGCAGCCATCGCTGATTTAGCGTCTGAAAAGAACTCTGATACCCGAAGAATGGGAACGCATTCTACGCATCGCGTACAGAAACGACAGATAGCCAGTACTCAGCTCCAACCGTTAAACAAGCGTTTCCCGACGCCAGACAAGCGCAACGAGACGCCCCCGCCCACTACGCTTGCTCCCATGAAATCGGATCTCCTCGCATTGGCTGCCGTCGTTCTATGGGCCTCGCTGGCCACGCTCGGTGTGGACCTGTCCCGAGTGCCTCCGTTCCTGCTGACGGGGCTGGGGCTGCTGATCGGCAGCGCGATCGCACTGCCGTTGTCGCACTTCCGGTTGAGTCGGTGGCGTGTGCCGCCGACGACGCTGGCGCTCGGCGTGACGGGCCTGTTCGGTTTCCATTTCCTGCTGTTCCTGGCGCTGCGTTACGCACCGCCGGTCGAGGCCAACCTGGTCAACTATCTGTGGCCGCTGGGGATGGTGGTGTTGGCACCGCTGTATCTGCCGTCGGTGCGCTTTCGTTGGGCCTACGTGCCAGCTGGCCTGCTCGGCTTCGCCGGAGCGGCCGTGGCGATTCTCGGTCATTCCGGTGGTGGGGCGTTTCACGGCGGATTTCAGATCGGCTACCTATTTGCCATGGCATCGGCGTTCATCTGGGCCAGCTATTCGCTGCTGACCAAGCGGCTGCCGCATTTCCCCACCGCGGCCGTCGGCGGCTTTGCGGCCATAGCGGGCCTGCTGTCGCTAGCGTGCCACTTCGCGCTCGAACCGCCGGCTACGCTGTCCCTGCACGACTGGGCGTTGATCGCGCTGCTCGGACTGGGGCCGCTGGGAGGCGCTTTCTTCCTGTGGGACGCGGCACTGAAGAGCGGCGATCCGCGGCGCATCGGGCTGTTGGCTTTTCTCACGCCTTTGCTGTCCACCGCGCTGCTGATGCTGTCCAACCACCAGCCCGTGAATCTCGGCCTGGTGGCGGCCAGCGCGATGATCGTCGGCGCGGCATTTTGGGGGCATCGAGTCTCCGCCGCTTAAGTCGACTCATACGTTCTGTCCACCGAGCAGGCCGGCGGCGCGCAGTGCGTCCGGCAGCGGGGTGTGTGGCACCTGTCCGCTCAGGGCGGTGCGCAGACGCTCTTCGTCAAGGTTGACCTTGTGTTGCCAGAGATAGCGCATTTCCCGGAGTTCGCGTACGAGCGGCACGAAGGGCGACAGCAGACGCATCTGCCACCAGGCGAAGGGGCGCAGTACGACCGGTTTGCCGCTGGCCGTGCTTGCGGCCTCGGCCAGCTGCGCGAAGCTCGCGCGGTAGCCGGCGAAGTGGAACAGGGCCCAGGCGGGTAGGCTTTCGCGGTGTGCAAGCAGGTCGACGATCGTGCACCCGACGTCCGGCAGATAGGCCCAGGTATGCTCGAGTTCGACCAGTCCGGGATACAGCAGGCGGAAGCCGTGTCGCGTCGGTTTGAGCAGGACGTTTATCCAGTTGCCCCGGCAATGAGCGCCGATGAAGTCGCCTGCGCGTAGCAGGATGATCTGGGCTCCGCGGCCGCTCGCTGTCTCCAGGCGCTGCTCCATGCGTTGGCGGATTGTGCCTTTGCGGCAGATCGGCCGCACGGGCGCTGTTTCGTCGAATTCGGGGCCGTCGGCGGGATCATAGGCGTAGACGTTGCCGGGGAAGACCAACGTGAGTTGGTTCTCCTCTGCTACCGTTGCGGTCGGTTCCAGTAGCGGCAAGGCCTCTTTGGCCCAGCGCGGATAGGGAACGTTGGCGCCGTACACGATGACGTCCACGCCCTCGGCGGCGCGCCGGACGTCGCCGATGCGGGAGGCATCGCCGGCAACAGGCTCGATGTCCTGCAGCCATGCGGGTGACTTGCCCGGTTCGCGCATCAGCGCCCGTACCTGCCAGCCGTCCGCGAGCAGTGCGGCGGCGGTGTGCCCGCCGAATCCTCCAGTCGCTCCAATGAGCAGTGCGCGTTTCATTCTCGTTCTCCTTGCCTCGGCGCTTTCCGATGTCACGTCTATGCGGCTGTGTTGTGCCGGTAGGATCAGTATCGATATACACTTTAGGATTGTGAATAGACGTATATGCAAGGTTGTTATTCGATAATGAATATCCAGGATTGGACCTTGATCCGCGCATTTCTTGCGGTGGCGACTGCAGGCAGTGTCTCTGCGGCGGCGCGTACGCTGGGTGTTTCACAGCCGACCTTGAGCCGGCAGATCAGTGCGCTGGAGCAGAGCATGCGCCTGACGCTGTTCGAGCGTTCGCCGCAGGGGCTGCATCTGACCGAGCAAGGTGAGGCACTGGTTGCCGCCGCCATGCAAATGGACGATGCGGCGGATCGGTTCGCGCGGCTGGCGGCCGGTTTGTCGGAGGTGCTGGAAGGCGACGTGCGCATCAGCGCCAACGAGATCGTCGGATACCATCTGCTGCCGCCGCTGATCGCGGCCTTTCGTCGGGAGCATCCGGGTGTCGCGATAGAGGTGTTGATCAGCAACCGCGCCAGCAGCCTGAGCAAGCGTGAGGCCGATATCGCGCTGCGCATGTTCCACCCGTCCCAGGCAGGGTTGGTCGCCATGCGCCTCCCGGACATGGAACTAGGCCTGTTCGCCCACCGTGACTTGCCGCTGCATCTCGCCTTGATGCGCGCCGGAGCGGGGATAGGCGTTACGCATGCCGGTATCGCGGCGGGATATCCCGAGTTGCTGCGCGTGTTGGCGCAGGCGCCGCTGCCGACTCTGGAGTTCTGGTGCGTGTATCACCGCGACGTGCGCTTCAATCCGCGTATCCGCGCCCTGGCGCGCTTCATACGCGAGTGGTTCGCCGAAGATCCTTATCGCGCCTTGTTGCCTTGAATGCGCGCGGCGTATTCGCCCGGTATCTGGGCAAGAGAGCTGAATTGCGCGTCGTCGAAACCGCTTGCGCGCAGGGTGTGCAACACCTGAGGCGGAGGGGCGGCGTGGGTGATGGTCATCCAGGTGTAGTCCATCAGTTGCCGAGTCCTGAGACGCTCCGTCCCGCGTCGCCCGACGAGCCAGGGAACCACCTTGCGCAGATACGCCCGGAAGGTACGGCGGAGCGGATATTGCCGGGGCGCAAGCAGTTCCAGTATCAGCAACCGTCCACTGGGGCGTAGCCCATGACGACGAAGTCCATGCTGGCGTCGGCGAATGGCAGGCGCTCGGCGACGGCCTGCACGGCTTCAAGCCCGCGTTTGCCGCGTGCGATGCCGAGCATGCCGTGGCTGGCATCGAGCGCGATTACGCGTCCCGTCGGCCCGACCAGCCGTCCGGCATGCGCGCCGAGCACGCCGGTGCCGTAACCGACGTCCAGCACGGTCATGCCCCGGGGTCAATCCCGCGCGCCTCAGCACGTCACCGCGGTAGCGTTCCCCCATGCCCAGGCCGACGACTCTGTTCAGGCGGTCGTACAGCGCCGCATTGTCGTCGAACAGGAGGCCGACTCCGTTTTGTGCGCGAAGGTCGATTCGTGGTCGTTCGGGCCGGGGTGGGGGAAGGGCACAACAGGCCCTAGGCTTTCTTCACGAACTCCGACTTCAGCTTCATCGCGCCGATGCCGTCGATCCTGCAGTCGATATTGTGGTCGCCTTCGACCAGACGGATATTTTTCACCTTGGTGCCGACCTTGACCACCGAGGACGAGCCCTTGATCTTGAGGTCCTTGATCACCGTCACCGTGTCTCCGTCCGTGAGCGTATTGCCGTTGGCGTCGGTGACGGTGGAGGCGCCATCTTCGTCCTCCGGCCCGGAATCCCTCGACCATTCGTGCCCGCATTCGGGGCAGACGAACAATCCACCGTCCTCGTAGGTGTATTCGGAACCGCATTGCGGGCAGTTGGGTAAAGAACTCATGTTCGTAGCTTGCCTGTCGTTCGTGTGGTTAAGGTACGTGTACCGTCACGCATGCTCGATGCGATTCCGGCCTTCCTGCTTGGCCCGGTAGAGTCGTTTGTCGGTTTCCTCGATGAAGGCGATCGGGTCGTCGTCATCGCCGGGGATGAGCGTGGCGACGCCCAGGCTTGCGGTGAGATGTGCGCAGGCCTCGGATTTCTCGTGTGCGATTTCCTGCTCGAGGATCAATCTACGGCAGCGCTCGGCGACCTTTACTGCCGCTTCCTCGCCGGTTTCGGGCAGGATGAGCGCGAATTCCTCGCCGCCGAAGCGGGCCATGAAATCGCGCGCGCGCACGGCTTCGGAGTTGAGCGTCTGTGCCACGCGCTTGAGGCAGTCGTCGCCCTGCAGATGACCGTAGTGGTCGTTGTACTGTTTGAAGAAGTCGATATCCAGCATGATCAGCGAAATTGGTTTCTGGGAGCGCTTGGCGTGCGCCCATTCGCGGGTCATGATGGTGTCGAACATGCGCCGGTTGGCGACTCCGGTCAGCCCGTCCTTGAAGGACAGCTCCTCGAGTTCCTTCTGCAGATGGACGAGCCGGGCCTCATTGCGCTTGCGTTCGCTGATGTCGAACATGAAGCCGACCAGCGCCTCGACCTCGCCGTTGTCCTCGCGCACCACGTGCACCACGTCGCGGATCCAGACATAGTCGCCGTCCTTGGTCAGCGCCCGGTAGTCGGCCTCGTGATCGCTGCCGGCCATCGACTGGGCGACGCAGAAGTTGAATACCTCGTCGCGATCTTCCGGGTGCATTCTCTGTACCCAGTCGTCGACCGTGGCCCAGCTCGACGGCGTCCAGCCCAGCAGTTCCTCGATCTGCGGCCCGATATAGGCGAATTGCATGGTCGCCCAATCGATTTTCCAGGGGATGGCCTTGGTCGATTCCAGCAGCGTCTTGTAGACCGCGCTGTCCTGTTCCATTTCGGTTTCGACCGAGTTTGCCGTGTTCGTCATCGAAGCGTCTCTTCCTTGGGCGTCATCGCGTTGTCTTTGGGTAAGGCGGTTGCCTCAGCCCCGGTTTCCGGTCCATGTCGCGTCGGCTCAGTTCAGGCTGTGTGCGCCCGCGCGTACAACTCCAGCAGATTCTCCTGCTGGTCGTAGACGATTCGCTTGCCGGCGCGCAGGTCGCGGCGCATCACGAGATATGCCGGAACAGACGGAACAGTCTCGTGGAGAAACGGCGCGCGAGGGGATTGCAATTTTAGGAAATACATAGGCATTGTAGCCCAGTATCGGCAGGTCGTCGGGTACCGGTTCCTCTTCGGCCAGTACCTGCAGGTTGGTGGCGAGCGGCAGCAGTTGATTCAGGCGGTAGGTTTGCATGTTGGGGTTGCCGACGCGCACCAGGTTGGCGATGAGTTCGCCAAGCGAGGCGTGACCGATGATCGCGGAGTGTTTCGAAAGTCCGCCCCAGGCCCCGTCGGCACCGTTGAGCAGGGCTTCGATCACGGAGGCGTTCTCGAAGCCGCCGCCGGTGTGCATGTGTACCAGAATCTTGAGCGGTGGCGGCAGGAAGCAGCGCGCCGCGGCGACGATGGCGCCGACCTGGAACGGCATGTAGGTGCCGCGGTCGTCCTCGAGGCTGATGCCTTCGATCGGCTGCTCGGCGAGCAGGCTCAGGATCGAATATGCCTCCTCGCGATTCTCGGTCAGAGCGTCGCAGCCGTCGACGATGTTGATGATGATGCGAGGGCGGCCGCCGTTATCGCCGGTAATGTTGTCGTTGAGCCAGGCGATGCTCGCGGGCAGGCTGCGCCTGAGCGTTTCATAATCGTACTGGCCGGCCATGCCCGCCGTGCTGAGGTTGATCTCGTGCAGAGTGTTGGGCACGCCGTAGTCGCGCAGCTTGAACTGCGAAGGATCCGGCGTGAAGCTGCCGTCGGGCTGCGCGATGCCCATCGCCGTGAAGGCGAAACAGCCGTTCATGTCGGCCTGCTGGTCGCGCAGATAGGCCATGAAGTCGTCGTCGACCTCGGGCTCGTCGGGTATGGCGTAGTCCAGTGTGCCGAGCAGAATGTTGTCGAAGCCGAATTCGCGGATCTGCGGCAGGATCGACAGCTTGTTCTGCAGTGTCTGTCCGACGCGCGCGCCGACGGGATTTTCCCGCAGCGACAGATCGATGAGATAGGGTTTGATGGCGCGCAACTGTTCGATTTTCCGCTGCGCTGCGGCGAGATGGGCGGAGGCCTTTTCTGCTGCGTCAGGCTGGGATGTGGGCATGTCTACATCTTGCTCGGGGTGAATGAGGATCGTGGCGTGTTTCCAGGGCCTGTTCACACTTTTGCGTGGTGCGCTGTCGCGGGAGAAATGGTCGTTGGTGCTATCGGCGCGATTTCCTGCGTATGAAATCCTCCGCCACCTTCAGCATGGCCAGCGCGCGCAGCAGTTCGGCGTGTGCGAGTTGTTGGTCGTATGGCAGGCGTGCGTGTTCCTCGCGCTTGCGTGCCGCCTTGACCGCTTCCTCGGCCGCTTGTGCGTCGATCGCCTCGGCGCGCAGTGCGGTGTCGGCCAGCACGGTCACCTCGGTCGGTTGCACTTCGAGAAAGCCTCCGGCCAGGAACAGACACTGCCAGTCGCTGCCGGCGCGGTAGCGGGCTTCGCCTGGCCTGATTCGGGCAAGCAGCGGTGTGTGCCCGGGCAGGATGCATACTTCGCCCTCGTCGGCCGGCAGAACGACGCTGTCGGTTTCGCCCCGGAAGAGTTCTTCCTGGGCGGTCACGATGGTGAGCCGTAGCGCGCGCTGCGGCGTGCGTCCGTTAGCGGAGATGTCTGTCATCAGGTTTCGGAAGTGTGTAGGCCGCAGGCATGCAGGCCGCTGACGATGATGTTCACGACCTCTTCCAATCGTTGCGCGCAGTCCGTGTTGATGATGAGGTCGAAGTCGCCGAATTCGTCACGCTCGTGGCCGTACAGGTTCTTGAGAAATGCGTGCCTTGCTTCTTCGATGCGGTGTCGCTCGTGCTTGGCCGCCTCCAGGTCAAGGCCTCTGCGTTCGGCGATGCGTGCGGTGCAGGTCTCTGCTGACGCGTGCAGGTATACGCGATACATGTCTGGTGCGCTGGAGATCAGATGTGCGCCGCGTCCAAGTATGACGCCGCCGCGGCGGGAGATGCTGAGTACGACCTCTACCAGCGCCTGCGCATACTCGTTGCTTGATGGGATGCCTCCTAAGGCGCGCATGACGCGTTCAAACAGGCCCGGCGTGGCGGCTTCGTCGAGCCGCTGCATGAGGTCCGCATTACCCTCTACCTGCTGCACGATGCCTTCGATGATTTTCTTGTCATAGAACGTTACGCCAATGCGCTCGGCCAGCAGCCGGGCAATTTGATGTGCTCCCGCGCCGTAGTCGCGGCTGATGGCCACGGTGGGGCCGCGGGGTTCCGAGGCTTCCGCCCCGCCTTGGTGTAGGACGACCTGGATGTAGCGTTCGATGGCGCTGCGTGTCATGAGATGCGAAAGCCCGTGTGGTCGAAAGCTTTGTTGTGTTATGAGATTGCTGAATTTCCGGCGAGGCCCGATGCGCTCATGGGTAACATAACCGGTTTAGAGATCGTCCACCATCTGGATGAAGCCGCAGGGGCACTCGCTGGCGCACAGTCCGCAGCCCTTGCAATAGTCATAGTCGAAGACGTAGGTCGAGCCGTCGGTGGTGGGCTCCGGCGTCTTTAGCACGGCCATGTCCGGGCATAGCGTGTAGCAGTTGTCGCAGGAAAGGCACATGCCGCAAGACAGGCAGCGCCCAGCTTCGTGCCGGGCCTGAGGTCCGGAAATGCCCGGTTCTATCTCAGCGCAGCCGGTGCGTTCCTCTATCGGCAGCACGAGTTCGCGCGCACGCGGTGTGGCGTCGTAATAGGCGGGGTTGATGTGCTGCCAATCGGCGACGGGACCTTGTGCGGCTTGCGCCCGGGCAGTTCCCGTGAGCTGGGCGTGCATGGCCAGCGCCGCGTGTCGGGCTTCGCCGACGGCTTCGGTCACGGTGCCGCCGCGGCCGTTCATGTCTCCGCCGGCGAAAACGCGCTCATGCGCGGTGCGACCGTTGTCGTCGGTGCGCAGGGCATAGTCGCCTTCGAGCAGCGCCTCCAGGCCGCGGGGATCGATTTCCTCGCCGATGGCGGGGATCACGGCATCCACGCGCAGGATGGTCTCGGTACCCTCGAAGGGGATGCGCACCAGGCGCCCGTTGGCATCGGGAAGCTTCTTCATGTGGACCATTTCCAGACCGATGACGCGTTCGCCCTGCAGCAGCAGCCGGTGCACGCCGCGGTGCGGGAGGATTTCGATGCCTTCCTCCAGGGCCTGAGTCACTTCGCGCGGCAGGGCGCGCATCTCGTCGCCGGGGCGTTCGCCCTGACCGGGCAGGGCGTTGTGGGTGATGATGTGCACGCGTTCGGCGCCGGAGCGCTTGAGCACGCGAGCCAGGTCAACGGCGGTATTGCCGCCGCCGACCACTGCAACGCTGCGATATTCGGGCACGGCGCCGTGGTCGATCCACTCCTTGAGTAGTTCGAGGCCGTTGTGAAGGTCTTCGGGCACGGCGCCGTCGATGCTCCAGGCGTGTGGGCGCTGATTGCCCAGACCCAGGAATACGCCGGCGTGGCTCTGCAGCAGGTCCTGCAGATCGATGTCCTGGCCGAGGCGGGTGTGCGGCTGGAAGTCCAGGCCAGGCAGGGCGAGCAGACGCTCGATCTCGCCTTCGAGCACTTCGCGCGGCAGGCGATAGGTGGGGATGGCGCTGCGGCATACGCCGCCGGCCACCGGCGCGGACTCGAACATGCGCACGCGCAGGCCGAGGCGGATGGCGTGGTATGCGAAGGCGAGGCCGGCGGGGCCGGCGCCGACCACCGCGACCTGCGGTGCATCCGCAGGAGGCGTGACAACGGGATAGTCCCAGCCCTTGGACAGGGCTTCGTCGCCGAGATGGCGTTCGATCAGGTGGATGCCGACGGCCTCGTCGATTTCGCGGCGGTTGCAGGCGCTTTCGCAGAAATGTGGACAGACGCGTCCGGTAACGCCCGGCAGCGGGTTGGCGGCGACCAGCGCCTCCCATGCCTCGCGCGGGCGGTCTTCGTCGAGCAGCGCCAGATAGGCTTGCGGATCCTCGCCGGCCGGGCAGGCGTGGTGGCAGGGGGCCGGCGCATGCACGTGCACGGGGCGCTGCGTGCGCCAGGTGCCGGTGTGGTAAACCATGGCGCCGCCGGGTTGGGCGACGCCGCCGCGGGTGATGATCTGGCTCATTGCATTCCTCCAGATAGCTCGTGAATAGAGCGTAGCGAGCGTTCCGAGGGCAAGGCGGACGGAGCGCAGCGACGAGACATATCACCTCGATAGGCGAGGAGCGAGTACCGCCAAACGCAGCTATCGGGACGCGCAGTAGCTTTATCCATGAGCTAGGCCCAGTGCTGGCCGCCGCGGCGGACTGTATCGGCCCCCTCCGTGTCGCGCGGCTCGGGACCGGGCGCACTCAGGCCGTAGCGTTCGATGTTGTGCTCGGCCAGTGCCTGCAGATGCTGCAGCTCCCTGGCCGCCTCGGCAGTGTCGGCGAACAGGTGGCGGAAGCGTGCCTGCGCCTTGAGGTAGTCGGCGACCGGGCGCAGTTCGCGAATCGGCATGACGCCGGTGACGGCGCCGCGCTCCAGTTCGATCAGCGGCACCAGGCCGCTCTGCACGCCGAGCCGCGCGACTTCCACCGTGCGCGAGCCGTCGTGGCCCCAGCCCTGGGGGCACGGCGAGTGCACCAGCAGGAAGGTCGGCCCTTCGACCTCGATGGCGCGGCGCACCTTGTGGCGCAGATCGGCGGGGTAGGCGACGGTGGCTGTGGCTGCGTAGGGCATGTGGTGCGCGGCGATGATCGAGAGGATGTCCTTCTTCAGGTGGCGCTTGCCGAGGCGCTCCTTGCCGGCGGGCGAGGTGGTGGTGGCGGCGCCGACCGGTGTGGAGCCCGAGCGTTGCACACCGGTGTTCATGTAAGCCTCGTTGTCGTAGCAGACGAACAGCACGTTGTGGCCGCGCTCGATCATGCCGGACAGGGCCTGGAAGCCGATGTCGAAGGTGCCGCCGTCGCCGGCGAAGGCGAGCACCTTGCTGGCCCGGCCCTGGGCCTTGAGGGCCGCTTCCATGCCGGAGGCGATGGCGGCGCCGTTCTCGAACAGCGAATGCAGCCACGGCACGCGCCAGGCGGAGTCCGGCCAGGAGGTGGTGGTGACTTCCAGGCAACCGGTGGAGTTGGCCACCACCACGTCGGGGCCGGCGGCCTCTGTGACCAGGCGCGCGGCGAGCAGTTCGCCGCAGCCCTGGCAGGCGCGGTGGCCCGGTGACAGGCCGGTGAAGCGGGGCTGATGCTTGCGCAGTTCGGCGAGGGAGATGGTTTCGGCGGTCATGCGCGCAACTCCTGCGGCAGGCGTTCGGGGTCGAGATCGAGAATGCGGAAGCGTTCGGCGTGTTCGCCATGGGCCACTTCGATCAGGCGCGGATAGAGGCTGAGGCCGATGTCGCGGCCACCCAGGCCGACGGCCACGGCGTGTACGCGCGGCGCCTGCGGCAGCTCGGACAACGCGGCGCGCACCTCGGCGGCGACGATGGCGCCGAAACCGGGCGAGAAGGCCCGTTCGATCACCACCAGTTCGTCCAGCCCTTCGCAGGCGGCCTGCAGTGCCTCGATCGGGAATGGGCGGAAGGCCCGCAGGGCCATGATGCGCGTCGGCGGCAGTTCGGGGTGCGCGAGCGCGGCGTCCTGCAACGTGCCGATGAGGCTGCCCAGCCCGAGCAGGCCGATGCGGGCCTCTGCGGGGCCGCTCGTGCGCAGCAGTCCGCCCCAGTCGCGCCCGCTGGCTTCGGCCCAGTCGGCATTGGCGCGCAGGATGTTGTCGGCGGCGCCGAGCAGGTCGTGATGATTGGCGTAGCGCAGTTCGCTATACGCTTCGGGGCCGACCATGGTGCCGATCGACACGGGTGCCTGCGGGTCGAGCATGCGGTCGAAGCGAAACGGCGGCAGGAAGGCGTCGACCTCTTCCTGCGTGGGCAGATCCAGGGGCTCCATCGTGTGCGTGAGCGTGAAGCCGTCCATACATACCATGACCGGCAGCTCGGTTTCCTGGGCGATGCGGAAGGCCTGAATGTGCGTGTCGACGGCTTCCTGGTTGGAAGTGCAGTAGAGTTGGATCCAGCCGGCGTCGCGCACCGCCATGGAGTCGGACTGGTCGTTCCAGATGGAAATAGGGCCGGACAGCGCGCGGTTGGCGCAGGTCAGCACCATGGGTACGCGCAGGCCCGAGATGTCGTACAGCACCTCGCTCATCAGCAGGATGCCCTGCGAGGCCGAGGCGGTGTAGGCGCGCGAGCCGGCCGCGGCGGCGCCGAGCACGACGCTGGCGGCGGAATGTTCGGACTCCACACTGACGTATTCGCATTCGAGCTGGCCGTCGGCCACCAGCTTGGCGATGTTCTCGACGATGTGCGTCTGCGGCGTGATCGGGTAGGCCGAAACGACCTGCGGACGGCACAGGGCAACGGCGCGGGCGATGGCCTGCGAGCCTTCAAGCGCCTGCGGCATGGGCGACCTCCTGGTTCCAGATGTCGGCTTCGACCGCTTCGGCGGCTGCGGCGATCAGGGTGCGGTTCTTGTCGAGCACGGCGCCTTTGAAGCGCTGGCCGAGTTCGTGGCTCAGGGCCTCGAGCGGCAGCAGGCCGGTGAGGGTAATGAAGGCGGCGAGCAGCGCGGTGTTGGGCACCGGGCGGCCGAGATGTTTTTCGGCCAGCGCGTTGGCGGGCAGGCTGTAGGCCTTGACGTCCAGACCCAGTTCGGTCGGCGTGCGCGGGCTGTTGACGAGTACGCCGCCACCGGGCTTGAGACCGGCCAGTGTTGCCGCGTCGTGCAGCAGGGCTTCGTCCTGCACGATGAGATAGTCGGGATGGGCGATCTGGTCGCGGCGGCTGAAGGGGCTGCGGTCCATGCGTACGAAGGCCGCCACCGGGGCGCCGCGGCGCTCGGCGCCGAAGGCCGGGAAGGCCAGCGCATGCCAGCCCTGGTCGATCGCCGTGCCGGCGAGCAGATAGGAGGCGGCGACGTTGCCCTGGCCGCCGCGGCCGTGGATGCGAACTTCGATCATGGGGTGGGGACTCCTCGCGGGCCGGTGCTCGGGGTACCGGAAAACGTCGATTTGCATGCCTGCTGCATGAATTCCTCCCGCTGCAGTTGATTGTCCGCCTCGGAGCGCCGCAGTCATCGCGCGGTGCGGTCGCCCATTCAGGCTTATGCTCTAAGTCTTGTCGCCGTGTTCTCGAATGTCCAGACCGCAGAGAGCGTAGCCCCGGGTATTATAAAAAATTTACCTGTCGTTAATAGGGTTAGTCACCGCCGCCGGTCGATCAGTTCCCCAAAGCGGTGCCGACTGCTCGCAGGCTGGTGATCAGGGGGTGGTCCAGCGGCACGCTGCGCGGCTCGCCGCCGACTTCGGTCAGCGGTACGGGTTTGAGTTCGGCTCCCTGCACTGCGACCATCACGCCGTAGACCTCGGCATCGGCCAATTCGATGGCGCGGGTACCGAGTTGCGAAGCGAGGATGCGATCGGTGGAGGTAGGACTGCCGCCGCGCATGACGTGACCCAGGGAGGTCAGGCGCACTTCGGCCCCGGTGAGTTCCGGTAGTTGCTCGACCAGTTCCATCGTTGCGGTGTGCAGGCGTACCGGCGCACCGGAGGCTGCACGTTCCTCGGATACGGCACCTTCGGCGATGACTAGGATGGAATAGGAGCGCCCGCGGCTGACGTCGTCTCTGACCGCGTCGACGACGCGTTCGAGGCGGTAGGGGATTTCCGGCAGCAGGGCGACGTCGGCGCCGCCTGCCAGCGCGGAGGCGGCGGCCAGCCAGCCGGCATTCCGCCCCATGACTTCCAACAGCATGACGCGGTGGTGGCTGCTGGCGGTGGTGTGCAGGCGGTCGATGGCTTCGGCGGCGATATGGGTTGCGGTGTCGAAGCCGAAGGTCACGTCGGTGCCGCGGATATCGTTGTCGATGGTCTTCGGCAGGGTGATGATGTTCAGGCCGGCCTGTTCGTGGAGTCGGCGGGCGAAACGCTGAGTGCCGTCGCCGCCGAGACAGATCAGCGTCGACAGGCCGAGGTCGTCGTAGATGTCGCGGCAGCGCTCGATGGCTTCGTCGATGCTGCCGACGCTGCCGGACTGGCCGCGCCCGGTGCCGAGTATGGTGCCTCCGATACCTTGGATGCCGGCCACATGCGCGGGCGTCAGTCGTTGGAACCGCCCTTCCTGCAGGCCCAGATAGCCGTCCTTGAAGCCGAAGACTTCCCAGCCATGGGTGATGCAGGCGCCAAGGGTCAGCGCGCGCAAGGCCGGGTTGAGGGCCTGGCAGTCGCCTCCGGCCGTGAGCAGGCCGATGCGACGGGTTGGTTGATGGCTGCTTGTATGTTCGATCATCTCGTACCTGGCATGAGGGTCGGGTGCTGGGAAATCGGGCGCTTGCCGAGAGTTGTCAATGTTAGGGCTTGTTCACGTTATTGCGCGTTGTGTTGCCGGCGCCGTTTCTCGTGGCCCGCAATGCGCTGCGAGCGTAGTGTCGCTGTAGCCCCGCTACATGAGCGAGCGGCAACGCCGTACCGCTCAATAGTTTGAACAGGCCCTGGCATCCGGACCGGCTGCGACGGTCGTGCACCACGATTCCTATTGGTGCGGTTACGCAACGAAGAGTTCCGAAGGTCCGCCGATTTTGGCGAAATTTTCGGCGAACAGGTCGGCAAGTTCTTGCAGTGTGCGATTGTAGGCAGCGCTCGTCGCTCGAGGTTTCTCGGGGACGAGTATACGCGGGTCGATGCCGCTTACGTGGCGGGGCATGTGCAGACCGAAGTGAGGCAATTCGTTGGGTGCATCGGCGTCTTCCCCCCGTATTGGAAGCCTGCAAGCCTGTTGTGTATGTCAAGCAAGGTATGAGCCAGTTTCGATGTGGCGATTCGGCGTGCTCCGTTTGCCGAGGCGGGATGTCGGTGCTCCGGAATGATGCCGTCATGCACTGCATAGGTGCGCGTCTGTGAGGAATATATGTCCGCGGGCGTGCGTCTTTAATTCCGGCAGCATCGCAAGTGACAGGAGGTCGTATGGATATGAGAGCTGGGAAGAAAGAGGGGCCGCTCCCCGAGAGTGGTCTGCGCCGTCGTCTGCTGGGTTCTCTGGCGGTGGCGGGCGGTTTGTTCGCGTTTTCCGAACGCAGCCGTGCGGACGCGTTTTCGGGTGATAGTGCGAACAGGGTCGTGTATCAACTTAACAAATTCGATCCGGCTTATATTAAGGAGATTCTTCACAGCGTGGCCGTTGTCCTGCGTAGCTACTCGGACAACGTGAACGTGGTCGTGACCTGTTTCGGACCAGGCATCTGGGTGCTGGTCAAGGAACAAAGCAATCGCCACAAGCTCGATTCGTACATCCGGGAGATGATCTCCAGCCAGTCGATGTACGGAGTGGAATTTCACGCCTGTGAGCAGACCATGAAAACGGCCAAGCTCGCGGCTGGCGACTTGGTCTCCGAGGCGACCGTCGTACCCAGCGGTGCGGTGGATTTGATCAAGTTGCAGCAGAAGAATTACGCCTATATCGCGTGGTAGGCCGCCGGCGGTGTTTTGCGCCGCTCGAGCCGAGGCCATATTCACCCATGCATGGAGAATCAAACTATGCGCACTATCCACAAGTTGTTGGCCGGTCTGGCGTTGATCGGTCTGTTCGCCGGGCCTGTTGTCGCCATGGCTGCCGATTCTACCGGCAGTGACTCTCATCCCTTTGCCAAGTATCACTACGTGATCCAGGTCAGCGAGGACAATCCTGGGATGTGGGCGCTGGCCATGAATAACGCGCAAAACCTGCTCAACTACTATGGTCCTTCCGACGTGCAGGTGGTGATCGTGGCCTATGGCCCCGGCCTGAAAATGCTGCTCAAGAACAGCAAGGTGGCTTCGCGCGTGCAGAGTGTGGCCATGGAGGGCGTGGAATTCGATGCCTGTCACAACACCATGGAACACATGGGCAAGAAGCTGGGACACATGCCAGCGATCAATTCCGCCGCCACGGTGGTGCCGGCCGGCGTGGTGCGGATCGGTCAATTGGAGGGCAAGGGCTTTGCCTATATCAAGCCTTGAGGGACTTCCGCTTCTGGCCATGCTACGGCGGAGACTTGCGATTTTCGCCGTTCTTTTTGCCGCATTGACGCCTTTGTCGGCGCATGCCATCACCGGGCAGAAGTTTCTGGCTCAGGCGGCCAAGGCGAACTGGATCGCCGAAGGGCAGGGTGCGCGAGTGGTCTACGTCATCTTCGATCCCAACTGCCCATACTGCCATGTGGTGTACACGGAATCGCAGGCGCATCTGAAGAACGTACAGTTCCGCTGGTTGCCTGTGGCTATCCTCACGCCTACGAGCCTCGGCAAGGCCGCCGCCTTGCTGCAGGCGAAGGATCCTGTGGCGGCGTTGCGCGAAAACGAGAACAAGTTCGTGAGCGCGCGTGGCAAGCTAGGCGGTATCGTGCCTGTGACGCATATCGAGGCGGCGACGAATGCGAAGCTGCGGGAAAACGATCGCTTGTTGCAGCTGACTGGCGGGCAGATGGTGGTACCGAAAATTTTCTTTCTCGGTAAGGACGGCAAGGTGCATATGATCGAGGGGGCTTTGAGCGGCCCGGATTTGAGCAACACGTTGCAGGAGGTTGCGGCCTCGCGACCCTGATTCCGAAGAATTTTGCGGCAACCTGTAAGGTTACCGGCCTTTCCGGCGACTAAGCATGGATGGCTTCGCCCGTTAGAGACGCGCTGCGTGGATGAAGCTTGCATCCGTCTCCCGGCACGACGGCTATGCTTTCGTTACGGGATGGTCTATGTGGAATCGCTTTGGAAAGGGGTAACTAGGTGTGAGGATGAGTGGCCGCGCAGATGAAGCCGTCGAAGGGGGCGATCCGCAACAGTGGTTGCAGGCGCACGGCGATGCGCTATACCGCTACGCGTGGCGGCGGACGGGACAGGCCGATGTGGCCGAGGATCTTGTTCAGGAAACGTTGTTGGCCGCATGGCAGGCGCGCGGCAGCTATCGTGGACAGGCGCAGGAGCGCACTTGGCTGACCGGCATTCTGCGCCACAAGCTGGTCGACCACCTGCGCCGCAGCGGGCGCGAGGCGGCACGCGAGTTGAAGGCGGGCGTCGCGCCGGACGAGGATTTCGAAGGCGACGAAATCGAGGCTCTGTGCTTTCGCGAGGATGGCCATTGGCGCGAGCGTCTGCAGCGCTGGGACGGCGATCCGCCCAAGGCGTATGAGGTCGAGGCATTCCGGGAGGTCGTGGACCGTTGCACCGAGGGTATGAGTTCGCATCAGCGGGAGGCGTTTCGGCTATGTTTGATCGGCGAACTGGAGGTGGCTGAGGCCTGTGAGATCATGGCGATCAAGCGCAACCATCTGCATGTGTTGCTGCACCGCGCCCGCCTGGCGTTGCGCCAGTGCCTGGAACTGCACTGGCTGGCAGAAGCGCAATGATCCGCATTACTTGCCGACGAGCGGCGGAGTTGCTTTCGCGTTCGCGTGACGAAGGCCTGGAAGGGATGAACCGCCTGGTTCTCGCCGTGCATCTGGGAATCTGTTCCAACTGCCGTACCTATTCCAGGCAGCTGGGCTGGATCGAGGAGGCCCTGAATTGCCCATCCGCGGCTGGTCTGAGCGAGGCGGCGCGCCTGCGCATCGTGCGGGTGCTTGAGGAACCGCTGCCGCCGGGGCCGGGTAACGAATGAGCCTTCAGTCCTGTGGTGGCGTCAGATAGGTGCTGAAAGCGCTGATTTCGTCCGCAATGGCGGCACCCGCCTTGGTTTCCATTTCACGGTAACGGGCCAGCATGTCGCGGCCGAAATCGGTCACGCGTGCGCCGCCGCCGCCCTTGCCGCCAGCAGCGGTTTCCACCAGGGCTTCGCGAAAGCTCTGATTCATGGTGTCGACCAGCAGCCAAGCGCGCCGGTAGGACATGCCCATGAGCCGCGCGGCGGCGGAAATCGAGCCCTCGGCCTCGATGGCTTCGAGCAGATCGGCCTTGCCCGGCCCCATGGCAATGACGGAGCCGAGCAGGATGCGGACTCGCGGCTCGGCCCGGCTCATCTTCAGATATAGGCTCCGAGGAGGAATTCGATCAGTGCCTTCTGGGCGTGCAGCCGATTTTCGGCCTCGTCCCAGACTACGCTCTGCGGGCCGTCGATGACCCCGGCGGCGACTTCCTCGCCGCGGTGCGCAGGCAGACAGTGCATGAATACGGCTTCCGGCGCGGCCTTGGCCATCAGTACCGCGTCGACCTGGTAGTCGGCGGCAAAGGCGGCCGCGCGGCGCGCCTGTTCCTCTTCCTGGCCCATGCTGGCCCAGACGTCGGTGGTCACGAGGTCGGCGCCCGATGCCGCGGCACGAGGGTCGCGCATGACCTCGACGTGCTCGCCGCCGGCTTCGACGAAACGCGGGTCGGGTTCGTAGCCTTCTGGGCAGGCCACGCGCAGTTTGAAGTCGAGCAGCGCGGCGGCGTTGATCCAGGAGTGGCACATGTTGTTGCCGTCGCCGATCCAGGCCACGGTGCGCCCGCGGATGTCGCTGCGGTGTTCGTGGTAGGCCTGCAGGTCCGCCAGCAGTTGGCAGGGATGCACATCGTCGCTCAGGCCGTTGATCACCGGCACCTGCGAATACGCAGCGAAACGCTCCAGCGTTTCATGTGCGAAGGTGCGGATCATGACTACGTCGACCATGCGCGAAAGTACGCGGGCCGTGTCCTCGATGGGCTCGCCGCGCCCGAGCTGGGTGTCGCGCGGTGAGAGGAACAGCGCGTGGCCACCGAGCTGGGCCATGCCGACCTCGAAGGACACGCGCGTGCGGGTCGAGGATTTCTCGAAGATCATGCCGAGGGTCTTGCCCTGCAGCGGCGTATGGCGATCGCCGCGGCGCTGGATCGCCTTAAGTTCGCTGGCGCGGGAGATGACTCGGCGCAGTTCGTCGGCCGAGAGGTCGCGCAGGGAAAGGAAGTGGCGTACGGACATTTTCAGCCCTCCGCGGATTCGGCGAGGAATTCGCGTACCAGCGTGGCTACGCCGTCGACGATGCTGTGAGCTTGTTCGTCATCGATCACCAGTGGCGGCAGCAGCCGGATCACGTTGCCGTAGGTGACGTTGATCAGCAGGCCGCGTTCCAGCGCGCGGCCGACGAGTTCGCCGCAGGGGCGCTCGAGTTCTATGCCGAGCAGCAGGCCGAGTCCGCGCACTTCGGTCACGCCCTCGACGCCCTTCAGGGCTTCGCGAAATCCGCCGAGCATGCGCTGGCCGAGAGCGGCGGCGCGTTCGACCAGGCCGTTGGCCTCGATGGTGTCGAGCACCGCCAATGCGGTCCGGCAGGCCAGCGGGTTGCCGCCGAAGGTCGAGCCGTGCTTGCCAGGGGCGAACAACTTGGCCGCTTCGCCGCGTGCCAGACAGGCCCCGATGGGCATGCCGTTGCCCAAGGCCTTGGCCACCGTCATGACGTCAGGGCGGATGCCGGCGAGTTGATGTGCGAACCAGCGCCCGGAGCGGCCCATGCCGCTTTGGATTTCGTCGAGCATGAGCAGCCATCCGAATTCGTCGCACAGCGCGCGCAGGCCGTTGAGATAATCGGCAGGGGGAATGCGGATGCCGCCCTCTCCCTGTACCGGTTCGACCAGTACGGCGACCACGTTGGGACGGTTGTCGGCGATCTGGTGCAGAGCTTCGAGGTCGCCGAACGGAGCACGCACGAAACCGCGTACCAGAGGTTCGAAACCCGCCTGAATCTTGCGGTTGCCGGTGGCGCTCAGCGTCGCGAGAGTGCGGCCGTGAAAGCTTTGTTCCATCACCACGATCTCGGGCTCGGCAATATCGCGTTTGTGCCCGTAAAGCCGTGCCAGTTTGAGCGCGGCTTCATTGGTTTCGGCGCCGGAGTTGCCGAAGAACGCCGCATCCATGCCCGCCAGCGTGCACAGTCGTCGTCCTAGCGCTTCCTGCGCCGCCACTTGGTAGAGATTGGAAGTGTGGACTAGGGTGCGGGCCTGTTCGCACAGTGCCTCGCTCACGGCCGGATGGGCATGCCCCAGGCCGCAAACTGCGATGCCTGAGATAGCGTCGAGGTAGCGTTTGCCCTGGTCGTCGTAAAGCCATGGCCCTTCGCCGCGGGTGAACGTGACCGGTTGGCGTGTATAGGTGTGCATCAGGAAATCGCTCACGGCTGCTTCTCTTTAAATATGTCCAACGATGGTCTGCCGTCGCTCGCATCAGGACTGAAACAAAAACGGCAGCACTGCGGGCTGCCGGTCCACTTCGATTATAAGCATAGGTTCGGGGTTATTTACCAGACCAGTGGTAAACGGTATTGACAGGCTGTTGAACTTCGACTCATGCGGCGCGATAGCGTGTCAGGATCGGGTTCTTGTGCTCATTTACACTCTGTAAACTGCGTTTTTTGGCAAGCACGTCCTCGTGCCTGCCTGCTGTATGGCTGATGCGAAAATCCTTTCCAGAAGGATTTTTCGCCCGCTTCTTCCTTCGCTCGTACTCACCTGAGAGGCAACAACAGCCTGTCAACGGGGCCAGGAACCGTCAGATTACGGCGAGAAGGCTTTCGATTTTCGTCGTCAGTTGATGGCAGCTTTCGACGGAAAGAAAATCCAGCATTTCGGTCGGTTGGCGTAGCAGGCGCACGAACCATGTGGGAATGGTCGTCGGCGTAAGGTCCTGCAGGGCGTGCGGCAGAACGAGCTGGAAGCGTGAGACGGCGAAGGGGCGCAGCTGCGGATGGCAGTGGCCGGCAAGTTCCATGAGGGTTGCCGCATCGTCAATCTGTTCCAGAACCTCGATGTAGCGTTGCGCGACGAGACCTTTCAGGAAGACGTGCTCGTTGGCGGTATAGCGGGATTCGAGAATCGCCGGCTCGTTGAGCAGCGACAACAGGAAGCGGTACTCCAGCGGACGGTTCTCGGGCTCGAGCGGGGACTCCGACCACGATTTGCGCTCGAGCGTTCGCAAGCGTTCGATGATTTCGTCGGGTTGTAGCGGTGTTGCTTCGGCCGCGATCTTCTCGCAGGCCTTTTGTTTTTGCAGCGCCTCATTTAACAGGATTCTGAGTTGCTCGTTCATGCATCTCCCCTCCCTGAGCGGACTCGAAGGATGATAAGCCCGGGCGGATTTCATTGAAACCCGTGTGGATTCGGCCGAGGGAGGAGGCAAGCGGTGTTTGCTTGCCGAAGGTGCCCCGCCCGCCGTTAGGGAGAGCGGCGGGGCGGGGGCATGGCAGGGTTTCAGGCTGCGAGGTTCTTGGCCACGAAGTCCCAGTTCACCACGTTCCAGAACGCGTCCAGGTACTTCGGACGGGCGTTGCGGTAGTCGATGTAGTAGGCGTGTTCCCACACGTCGACGGTCAGCAGCGGGGTGAGCCCGTCGCGCAGCGGGTTGGCGGCGTTGCTGGTGTTGACGATGTCCAGGTCGCCGGAGGCCTTCTTGACCAGCCAGGTCCAACCGGAGCCGAAGTTGCCTGCGCCGGAGGCGGCGAACTTCTCCTTGAACTCGGCGAAGCTGCCGAAGGCCTTGTTGATCGCCTCGGCCAGCTCATCGGCCGGTTCGCCACCGCCGTTCGGGCCCATGCCGGCGAAGTAGAAGGTGTGGTTCCATACCTGAGCGCCATTGTTGAAGACGCCGCCGGCCGGGGCCTTGCGGATGATGTCTTCGAGGCTGGCGCTTTCGAACTCGGTGCCGGGCGCCAGCTTGTTCAGGTTGGTAACGTAGGTGGCGTGGTGCTTGTCGTGATGGAACTCCAGGGTTTCCGCCGAAATGTGCGGCTCCAGGGCGTTCTTGTCATAAGGCAACGGAGGCAGTTCGAATGCCATGGGTTCACTCCTTTGAATGATGGGGTGGTATGGGGTGCCGCGCCGTCCGCGGATCCGGCCGTGGGCCGGCTCTGAATGCAGATGTTCGGGACGACGCCCGACCGCCCTAAAATAGGCCACGTCGGCTGGACATGCAATAATTCCGAGTAATTGACTCAAGCGGGCCGGGGCCGTGATTTTGCGTTGCCCGGTGTGTCGGACGGCGCGCAGCGGCAGAATTGGCGCTCGTCGCAGGTTCATCGAAAATTCATGTCAGGAGTTGCTATGTGCGGAATCGCGGGCGAGCTGCGATTGGACGGATCCTTGCCGCAGGAACGGGTCATGCAGGCGATGCTGGATCGGCTGCGCCGACGCGGCCCGGACCACGAGGGTCATTTTTGCGACGGTTGCGCCGCGCTTGGTCATCGCCGGTTGTCGATCATCGATCTTTCGGCCGCGGCCGACCAGCCTATGCAGGACGCCGAAACCGGGCTGACGATCGTTTTCAACGGCACGATCTACAACTATCCCGAACTGCGCCGCGAGTTGCTGGGCCTGGGGCATAGTTTCCGTTCAAGCGGCGATACCGAGGTAATTCTCAAAGCCTATGCGCAGTGGGGCGAGCGTTGCGTGGAGCGCTTGCTGGGCATGTTCGCTTTCGGCATCTGGGATGCGCGGGAGCGCCGGCTGTTTCTGGCCCGAGACCGCATGGGCATCAAGCCGCTGTACTACAGCGAGACGTCGAAGAGCTTCCGTTTCGCCTCGAACCTGCAGGCGTTGCTGGCCGCGGGTGTCGATACCGATCTGGATGCCCTGGCGCTGCACCACCACATGACGCTGCACGCCGTGGTGCCGGCGCCGCGTACGCTGTTCAAGGGCGTGCGCAAGCTGCCGCCGGCGCACACGCTGAGCATCGGCAAGGACGGCCGTGCGCACATGCGCCGCTACTGGACGCTGAGTGCGACGCGCCCCGCCGTGCCGCGCAGCGAACAGGAGTGGACGGAGGCCGTGCACGAGGCGCTGCGCGTGGCGGTCGAGCGCCGGCTGCGCATCGCCGACGTGCCGGTCGGCGTGCTGCTGTCCGGCGGCCTGGATTCCAGCCTGCTGGTCGCGCTGCTGGCCGAATCCGGCGCCAGCGGGCTCAAGACCTTCACCGTCGGTTTCGAGGATCAGCCGGAGGAGAAGGGCAGCGAGTTCGAATATTCGGACCCGGTCGCCGAGCGCTATGCCACCGAGCACTTCAAGTTCGAGATTCCCAACAGCGAGGTGCTCACCCGCCTGCCCGAGGCGGTCGACCAGATGTCCGAGCCGATGGTGGCGCAGGATGCGGTGGCCTTCTACCTGCTCGCCGGGCAGGTCTCGCGCCACGTCAAGGCGGTGCAGTCGGGGCAGGGCGCGGACGAGGTGTTCGGCGGCTATTTCTGGTATCCGCGCATGGCCGAGGCGCAAGGCGATGCGATCGACCGCTTCCGCCCACTGTATTTCGACCGCGACCATGCCGAGTACCTGCGCACCGTCGCACCCGCCTATGCCACCGACGACGTTACCTCGGCCTACATCGCCGAGCGACTCGCCGAGCCGGACGCCGATGAGTTCATCGACCAGGTGCTGCGCCTGGACGTGACCACGTTGATCGTCGACGACCCGGTCAAGCGCGTGGACAACATGACCATGGCCTGGGGCCTGGAGGCGCGCGTGCCCTTCCTCGACCACGAACTGGTGGAACTGGCGGCCAGCATGCCGCCTGAACTCAAGTTCCGCAGCGGCGGTAAGCACGTGCTCAAGCAGGTTGCACGCGGGCGCATTCCGGATGCCGTGATCGACCGGCCCAAGGGCTACTTCCCGGTGCCGGCGCTGAAGTATGTGCGCGGCGAAGCCTATGAATTCATGGCCGATCTGCTCAATTCGCAGGCCTGCCGCGAGCGCGGTTTGTATAATCGCGACTATGTCGACGCGTTGCTCGCCGATCCCGAGGCCGAGAGCAGCTTCACAGCAATCCGCGGCAACAAGCTGTGGCACCTGGCGCTGCTGGAACTCTGGCTGCAGCGCCATCTGGGCGGGGAGGCGATCTGAGTGTCGCCTACCTTTCGTTCGGCTTTACATTTGATATGTAAAACGTCTTAAACGGGACGTTTTACATCATTGATGCATATCTGGTTCGGTCGTATCGTGAGCTGGTCCGCGGTTTCGCCCGCGGAGCTTTTCGACCGAGGACAGGGATGCGTGCTGAAAGCATGGTCGGAGGCGTCGCCGTGGCGCCGCCGGCCGGGTATATCGAACACGGCAGTCAAGCCTTCCGACACACCAATCTCGCGCTGTTCGCGGCGGGGTTCGCCACCTTCGCGCTGCTCTACTGCGTGCAGCCGTTGATGCCCGAATTCTCGCGCGATTTTCACGTCGCGGCGGCGATCAGCAGTCTTTCGCTGTCGTTCACGACCGGCGTGCTGGCCTTTGCCATGCTCGTTGCCGGCGCGTTTTCCGATGCCTATGGGCGCAAACCCGTCATGGTGGCGTCGTTGCTGGCCTCCGGTCTGCTGACCATGGCGCTGGCTTTCACCCATAGCTGGCATGGGCTGCTGCTGATGCGCGCGCTCATGGGCTTGACCCTGAGCGGGTTGCCGGCCATCGCCATGGCCTATCTCAGCGAGGAAATGGCCGCACGCTCGATCGGGCTGGGTATGGGGCTGTTCATCGGCGGTTCGGCGCTGGGCAGCTGCTGCGGGACGATGGCTTGCCGTGGATGTTCGCTGCCGGCTTTCTGCTCATGGGCACCTTCGTCACCGTCTACAACTATACCGGCTACCGCTTGCTGGGGGCGCCCTACGGCCTCAGTCAAGGTGTGGTGGGCGCGATCTTCGCGGTCTATCTGGTCGGTATCTTCAGCTCGGCCTGGATGGGGCATCTGGCAGGGCGGTTGGGGCGACACCGGATGCTGTGGACGGCGTTCGCGCTGATTCTCGCCGGGATCGGCCTGACGTTGCTTCGTCCCTTGCCGGCAGTGGTCCTGGGGTTGGCGGTGCTGACCTTCGGCTTTTTCGGCGGGCATTCGATCGTCAGTAGCTGGGTTGGACGGCGCGCCGGCAGCTCGAAGGCGCAGGCCTCGTCGTTGTATCTGTTTTCCTACTACATGGGTTCGAGCATAGCGGGCTTCTGTGGCGGGTTTTTCTGGAGCGCAGAGGGTTGGGCGGGCGTTGCGGCGTTTACTGGCCTGCTTACCCTGGCCGGTCTAGGGGTCGCGTTGCGTCTTGTGCGGTTGGCGCCGCTGGGGGCGGCGGATTCGGCCGGTAGCTAGATCGATTTAGGGCTGTGTTGGTGGTTTTGATCTTGTGTGCCTGAAGGTGGCGTACTTGTCGGCTTGGGTGATCGGTTTCGGGCGCGATTTGAGGTTTGCGGCTTCGATCAATCGAGGTGACACGCTTGAGCCTCTTTACTTTGCATGCCCAAAGAAAGGGGCGAAAGAAAGGCACCCCAAGCACTCTGCACCTGTGCCATTGGCGGCTGCAGCGACTCCAGGCTGTTTCGCCACAAGGCGCGCCGTGCAGGGAAGGCATATTGCCTTCGCCAGCGGCGCAACACCGGGGCGGGATAGCCTGGAGTCGCCCTTCGGGTTGGCTTGTGTGCGCCCATGGCCGCGTTGTGGCGCTTGCCAAGGGCAATGGCCATTGCCTGCGCACCGCGCCGTGCCCTGAACGCACACAAGCCCACTGCAGCCGCCAATGGCATAGGTGCAGAGTGCTGTGCCTTGTCCCTGACGGGCAGACCTCGAGCGCACGCCCCGTCGCGGGGCACCGCAGGCACTTGCCCTCCTGGCAAAGCCTGCTCGGGCGGCGTCCTGCCGCCCGAGCCCGCGCCGGGGCGCACGCTCGAGGCAAGGCCACACGGGAACCGGGGAGTCAAAACAGGGCGCAACCCAAATGTTTGATCTGCTACCAAGCTGATTTAGAGCGATTCAGTTTCTGACTCGCCCGGTTTTGACGTTCGGCCCCCTGATCGCTTGCCTCGCGGGCGTGCGCCTGAGGGGGGGATGGCCGGCAGGGAAGCCGGCCAAGCAGCACTTCGCAGGACGCGAATGGCTGCGGGCCCCCGTTCAGGGGTGCGTTCGCGAGGTTGCCCGTAGGGACAAACGATCCGTGGGGTGCGTTTCTTTCGCCGGTTGCTCTGCGCATTTCAAAGAAAAAATCGCCGGGAGCAATTTTTCGCGCCAGCCCCGAAGGGGTAAGGCGCAGGGATGCGCCGAACAAATCGGCTCGGGCGCGTCACCAATTCAGAGCAAATCCCCAGGCATCGAATCGCGCCCGAAACGGGCTGCCACGGCCAGCAAGTATGTTGCCTTTACTCACGCGCGAAGAAACTTTCATCCCAAGTGCCGAAACATGGACAATCCCAGCGCACCGCACTAGCAGGACCTTGGGAACTCCAATGCATCCGCATACCGCACAACAATAAAGCTCAAGTCGGCGCGCCGTGCGCCGCTTCCGCGATCAGCATGCGTGCGAATTCGGCTACCAGCGGCGAGCGTTCGTCGCTTCTTTGCACCATATGGATGACGGAATCCGCCCCGCTGCCGCTCAGCGGGACATAGCTGACGCCTTCGACTTCGATGTGCTCGTAGGAAGCGGGCAGGATGGATACGCCCATGCCCGCGGCGACCAGGCCGATGATGGTAGAAGGCTCGGCCGCTTCCTGACTGATGCGCGGACTGAAGTTGGCAGCCATGCACAGGGCGACGATCTGATCATGAATGCCGGTGCCGGCGGCGCGGTTGAACACGACGAAGGGTTCCTCGGCCAGTGTTTCCAACCCGAGCGATGCGTTCGGTGGCAGGGTCGCGAGCAGCGGATGGTCGCGGGGCATTACCGCGACCAGCGGGTCGCTGAACAAGGCGCGCGCCACGAGCGCCGGAGGCAGCTCCGCGGGGCGGACGATGCCCAGGTGCAGGCGCTTGTCCAGCAGGGCGTCGATCTGCTGCAGCGTGGGGAGTTCCTCCAGCAGCAGGTGAACGTCCGGATGCGCACGGCGGAAGGCAGAAATGGTCCGCGGGATTCTGCCACTCAGCGGGGTGGAGGCGGTGAAGCCTATGCGCAGTTCGCCGGTTTGCCCGCGCGCCACGCGTCGCGTCAGGTCGATCGCCCGTTCGGTGCGGATCAGGATGTCGCGTGCCTCGCCGAGGAACGCGCGGCCTGCTTCCGTCAGTTCCACGCGTCGGTTACTGCGCCGCAGCAGTTGTGCGTCGAGGCTGCTCTCGAGCTGGCGGATCTGCTGGCTGAGCGGTGGTTGGGAAATGCCCAGGCGTTCGGCTGCGCGGCCGAAGTGCAGTTCGTCGGCGACCGCGATGAAATAGCGCAGATGACGCAGTTCTATGGGCATGCGGCGATAGTCTTGGGCTGTAGCGGACTGGCGCACCGCACTATAGCGCGTCGCGCCCGGCGATGTACCCGACATGTCGCAGCTCCCCTGTCGGGAATTGGCATATGGAGTTAGACTGATCAGCCGATTCTTATATGTATCAAGCAGGAGTGATAGCCATGGATGTCATGGATCGTATCCGCGAGCAGGTCGAAAACAACCCCGTGGTGATCTACATGAAGGGTACGCCGCAGTTTCCGATGTGCGGCTTTTCGGCTCGCGCGGCCGAAGCCCTGAAGCGTTGCGATGCCGAGTTCGCCTATGTCAACGTGTTGGCCGATCCGGAGATCTTCGAGAATCTGCCGCGCTTTGCCGATTGGCCGACGTTCCCGCAGCTGTACATCGGTGGCGAACTCGTAGGCGGCTGTGACATCACCATCGAAATGTTCGAAAACGGTGAACTCAAGTCGATGGTCGAAGAGGCCATCAAGAGCAAGGTGCAGAATCAGGAACAGGCCTGAGTTTCGAGCATGCCGTCAACGCTCCCTGAAACGGGGGCGTTTTTCGTTCCGGGTGGGCCTGGGGTGCGGTGTCAGGAACTGACGGCGCGCGATCGACCGGTTTGGCGTGCAGCGGTCAGATTCTGTTCGGCATTGTGCAGAATGTTGCTGAGCGGGGTGCAGATGGCGCCGTGGCGGTAGATGTTCGCGCCCAGTGAAGCGCTGAGGCTCACGTCGCCGTTGTCCGTGTGATAGGCGGGTGCGCTGACGGTCTGGACCAGGCGCTCGACCTGTTGGTTGGATATGTGGCTGGGATCCGCATGCAGGGCGGCTACGGCGAAGGTGTCGCCGCCATATCGTGCGACCACATCTGTCGGCCGCACGGAGTTGCGCAGCCGCAAGGCGACGCTGGCGAGAACTTCATCGCCGCAATCGCGCCCGTATTCGTCGTTGATCTGACGAAAGTGATCGATGGCCAGTAGTACGGTACAGACCGCGCCTTCGCGTTCGTGTGCGTAGCGCAGCATGGACTGGAGCCGCTGTTCCAGGTAACGGCGGTTGCCGAGTCCGGTGAGGTTGTCGATGAGGTTGCTTTCGAGCAGCTCGCGGTTGGCGGCCCGCAGGGCGTTGCTGGTTTGCAGGAGACCGTTGTTCAGTGCGGCCACACGGCCCGCCCCGTATACACGTGCGGCCAGTTCGTCAGGGTCGGCCGGCTTGATCAGATAGTCGTCGACGCCACGCCGGAAGGCCTCGAGCATGGCATGTTGTTCGTCCTTGGCGGTGAATAGAATGAAGGCGGTGTACCAGTCGCGTTTCTGGTCTTCCCTACGGATGGTTTCCAGTAGTTCGAGGCCGTTCATGCTCGGCATGACCCAGTCGGCGATGATGACGTCCGCATAGCGTTCGGCGGTCATGCGCAGGACTTCTTCGCCGCTCGCGGCCAGGCGAATGTCCTCGTAGCCGAGCTTGAGCAGGCCGCTGCGCATGACGGCGCGGCTGAACTGCATGTCGTCGACGATGATGATGCTCAGAGCTTGGCTCATGTTCCCTCTCCAAACTGCGGCCTATCCGGGTATGCCTTCGCTGTTGCGGGAGCTGCCCGTTTCAGTATGCGTGTCGCCACAGCCTTCCTGTGATTGGAATTTACCTCAAAATGCCGTATGAATGGCATTGGTGTCCCCGCTTCACGCTGTTTTGGGGTGGGAGAAGTGGTTTTGTGAAAATACCGAAGGAAGCTCCAACTGCCTGGGCCGGTGTGGGGCCGTCTTGCCGCGTACGTTCGTCCGAGAGGGCCGGCATATGCACTGAAGGTCCCTAGGGGGGAGTTTTACCCGAACTTCGAGCATGGAGCACTAGCGGGTTGTTGTTGTGTCGCTCAGGCGAGTGCGAGATAAGGAAAAGTCGGACGAAAAATCCTTCTGGAGAGGATTTTCGCGTCAGCCGAGCAGCGCGCAGAGACAAGGCCGCGCTCGCCAAAAAGCGCAGTTTACGGGGTTGAATTGGCACAAGAACCCGATTCTGACTTGCTATTACGTCGCATGAGTAGAATTCACCAGCCTGCTAGTCCCCGTTGGTACGCTGCCACTGATTGAGCACGGAACAGAACAGGTCGGCGGTGCGTTCGGCGTCGTAGGTTGCGCTGTGTGCGGATTCGTTGTCCCATTCCATGCCTGCGGCCTTGGCTGCGCGCGACAATACGGTCTGCCCATAGGCCAGGGCGGAGAGGGTGACCGTGTCGAAGTTGCTGAAAGGGTGGAATGGATTGCGCTTGATCGATGCGCGTTCGACCGCGGCGTTCAGGAACGATAGGTCGAAGGCGGCATTGTGGCCGACCAGAATGGCGCGGGTGCATTCGTTTTCTCGCACTGCGCGTCGTATTTCCTTGAAGATGTCGCTCAGCGCCTGTCCTTCCGAAACGGCCGGACGCAGCGGATGGTAGGGGTCGATGCCGTTGACCGCCAGCGAGGCGGCCTCGACGTTCGCGCCCTCGAATGGGGCGACATGCCGCGAAAGGGTCTGGTCGCGTTCGAAGTAGCCGGCAGAGTCCATGCGCAGCGTGACGGCGGCGATTTGCAGCAAGGCGTCGGTGCGTGGATTGAAGCCGCCCGTTTCGACGTCGACCACCACGGGCAGGAAACCGCGAAAGCGCTGGCCCATGGGAGTGAAGTCGGTGTCGGCCGAGTTTGCGTATGATTTGGACATGGCGTTGAGCTTACCGCATGCCGACCGTCGCGGCGAGCGGTGGCTGCGGTGGCTCGGTAGCGAAATAGTAACTGGACCGACAGGGCTTCTTGACCGCGCACGCGTGCAAGCTGGATCATATTTGTGCGCTTTGCGGTCTATACTAGGGCCTGTTCACGCGGCTACTCGGTCCGTTGTGGTGTCTGCAAAGCGACCAATCCCGGCCCGAGAGATGCGCTTTGGCCGTTACCAGACGTTCGCGTGAACAGACCCTGTGCAACCTTGAAATTGATATAACCGCTGAAGGAACAAGCCAGATGGATGCAGCGCGATGCGCATGGAATGCAGCCGCCGGAGCCTGTCGTACACAACAAGCACGCGGGCGTGGTGACAATACCGACCGACGGTGCGTCTCCGCTGTCGATTCCTCAGGGTCTCTTTAAAGGCTGAATCCCGTCCTGCATCCCGTCCCATGTCGCGGGGTGCTTGTGCCTGCGCCGGCTCGTGCCGAGCGGATGCGGGCATCCCCGCCTAATGTGTGGAGGTATGCATGAACGCCATAACCCCTCTGATGGACGACGACGCTCTCGAAACCCAGGAATGGATCGATGCGTTGGAGTCGGTGATCGAACGCGAAGGCGTCGATCGCGCCCATTTTCTGCTCGAACAGTTGGTCGACAAGGCCCGTCGTTCCGGCGCCTTTCTGCCGTATTCCGCCAATACCGCCTACGTGAACACGATTCCGCCGCATCTCGAGGCGATCCTGCCCGGCGATCCGGCCATGGAGCGGCGCATCCGCTCGTTGATCCGCTGGAACGCCTTGGCCATGGTGGTGAAGGCCAACCGCAAGAGTTCCGAACTCGGCGGTCACATCGCCAGTTTCGCCTCCATCGCCACGCTGTACGACGTCGGCTTCAACCATTTCTGGCGCGCGCCGACGCACGAGCACGGCGGCGATCTGGTGTACTTCCAGGGACATTCCTCGCCCGGCAACTACGCGCGCGCCTTCCTCGAGGGCCGTTTGAGCGAGGAACAGCTCGACAACTTCCGCCAGGAAGTCGACGGCAAGGGCATTCCCTCGTATCCGCATCCCTGGTCGATGCCCGATTTCTGGCAGTTCCCGACCGTGTCGATGGGTCTTGGTCCGCTGCAGGCGGTCTATCAGGCGCGCTTCATGAAGTACCTGAACGACCGCGGCATCGCCGACACGCGCGACCGCAAGGTGTGGTGCTTCATCGGCGACGGCGAGATGGACGAGCCCGAGAGCATGGCCGGCATTTCGCTCGCCGCGCGCGAGAAGCTCGACAATCTGATCTTCGTCATCAACTGCAATCTGCAGCGCCTGGACGGCCCGGTGCGCGGCAACGGCAAGGTGGTGCAGGAGTTCGAGGCGCTGTATCGCGGCGCCAGCTGGAACGTGATCAAGGTGTTGTGGGGCCGTTACTGGGATCCGCTGCTCGCCCGTGACCAGGACGGCCTGCTGCAGCGGCGCATGATGGAAGCGGTCGACGGCGAGTACCAGAACTACAAGTCGAAGGACGGCGCCTACGTGCGCGAACACTTCTTCGGCAAGTATCCGGAACTCAAGGCCATGGTCGCCACCATGTCCGACGAGGACGTGTGGCGTCTGAATCGCGGTGGTCATGACCCGTACAAGGTCTACGCCGCCTATGCTGCGGCGGCCAAGCACACCGGTCAGCCGACCGTGGTCCTGGCGCATACCGTGAAGGGCTACGGTATGGGCAGCGCCGGTCAGGGCCAGAACCGCACTCATCAGCAGAAGAAGCTGCACGACGACGACATGCTCGCCTTCCGTGATCGCTTCGACATCCCGCTGTCGGACGAGGACGTGGTCAACTGCAAGTATTTCCGACCGGCCGAGGACAGCCCCGAGATGCGCTACCTGCGCGAGCGGCGCGAGGCGCTGGGCGGCTACATGCCGGTGCGCAAGACGCTGGCCACGCCGCTGGAGATCCCCGAACTCAAGGCCTTCGAGTCGCTGCTCGAGGACAGCGGTGATCGCGAGATGTCGACCACCATGGCCTTGGTGCGCATTCTTACCGTGCTCACGCGCGACAAGAAGATCGGCAAGAACGTGGTGCCGATCATTCCGGACGAGGCGCGCACCTTCGGCATGGAAGGCATGTTCCGCCAACTCGGGATCTACTCCTCCGTCGGCCAGCTGTACACGCCGGAGGACAAGGACCAGATCATGTTCTACAAGGAGGACAAGAGCGGTCAGATCATCGAGGAAGGCCTCAACGAGGCCGGCGCGATCGCCTCCTGGATCGCGGCCGCCACGGCCTACGCCAACCACGGCGTGAACATGGTGCCGTTCTTCACCTTCTACTCCATGTTCGGCTTCCAGCGCGTGGGCGACTTCATCTGGGCCGCAGGCGACATGCAGGCGCGTGGCTTCCTGATGGGCGGCACCGCCGGGCGCACCACGCTGGCCGGCGAGGGTTTGCAGCACCAGGACGGCAACAGCCAGATCATGGCCGGGCTGATCCCCAACTGCGTCAGCTACGATCCGACCTTCGCCTACGAGCTGGCAGTGATCGTGCGCGACGGCATGCGCCGCATGTACGACGAGCAGGAGAACGTCTTCTACTACATCACCGTGATGAACGAGAACTATCATCAGCCGGCGATGCCCAAGGGTGTGGAGCAGGACATCGTCAAGGGTCTGTACCTGTTCCAGCAGGGCGGGCGCAAGAAGAAGAAAGTGCAGTTGCTCGGTTCCGGCACCATCCTGCGCGAGGTGATCGCCGCCGCCGAACTGCTGGACAAGGACTTCGGCGTCAGCGCCGACATCTGGAGCGCGACCAGCTTCAACGAACTGCACCGCGAATGTGCCGAAGTCGAGCGCTGGAACCGCCTGCATCCCGAGGAGGCGCCGCGCGAATGCCACGTGACCCGCAAGTTCTCCGGACGCAGCGGCCCCTTCGTCGCCGCCACGGACTACGTCAAGAGCTTCGCTGACCAGATTCGTGCATGGGTGCCCGGTCGTTACGTGGTGCTCGGTACCGACGGTTTCGGTCGCAGCGACACGCGCGCCCAGTTGCGCAAGTACTTCGAGGTCGACCGTTACCACGTGGCCGTTGCCGCGCTCAAGGCGCTGGCCGACGAGGGCACCATTCCCGCCGCGGATGTGAGCAAGGCGATCGAGCTGTACGGCATCGATCCGGCCAAGCCGCATCCGATCACCGCCTGAAGCCGGGAGCATACGAATGGCAGAATTGAAAGAAATCCGTGTACCCGACATCGGCGACTTCAAGTCGGTCGAAGTCATCGAAGTACTTGTGGCACCCGGCGACACCATCGCCGCGGAAGACTCCCTGATCACCCTGGAGTCGGACAAGGCCAGTATGGAGATTCCGGCGCCGGAGGGCGGCGTGGTGCGCGAGGTGCGCGTCAAGGTCGGCGACCACATTGCCGAGGGTTCGCCCATCCTGGTGCTGGAACCGGGCGAGGCGAGTGCCGCCAAGCCCGCACCTGCGGCCAAGTCGGCCGAAGCCCCGGCCCCTGCCGCGGCTGAGACGCCTGCGCCGGCTCCCGCGCCCAAGGCGGCCGCCGAGCCGGCGCCGGCGGCCAAGCCTTCGCCGACCGCCCATCTGAACGAGCAGCGCTTCCGCAAGGCACACGCCAGTCCGTCGGTGCGCCGCTTCGCACGCGAGCTCGGCGTGGATCTGGGCGAGGTCGGCGGCAGCGGCAGCAAGGGCCGCATCCTGCGCGAGGACGTGCAGGCCTACGTCAAACGGGCGCTGAGCCACGGCGCCGCGGCGGGCGGTCTCGGCGTGGCGCCGATGCCGGAGGTCGATTTCAGTCAGTTCGGCGAAATCGAAACCCAGCCGCTGACCAAGATCAACAAGCTCACCGGCCAGAATCTGCACCGCAACTGGGTCAGTATCCCGCACGTCACGCAGTTCGACGAGGCCGACGTGACCAATCTGGAGTCGTTCCGTAAGCAGATGGTCGAGGAGTACGCCGCCAAGGGCGTGAAGATCACCATGCTGGCCTTCCTGATGAAGGCGGTGGTGTCCGCGCTGCGCGAGTTCCCGCGGTTCAATGCCTCGCTCGATCCGACCCAGGAAAACCTGATCGTCAAGAAGTACTTCCACATCGGTATCGCCGTGGACACTCCCGACGGTCTGGTGGTACCGGTGATCCGCGACGTCGACCGCAAGAGTCTGGTCGACCTCGCCCAGGAACTCGGTGAAGTGTCCAAGCGCGCGCGGGAGAAGAAGCTCAAGCCCTCGGACATGCAGGGCGGCTGTTTTTCCATCTCCAGTCTGGGCGGCATCGGCGGCACGGCCTTCACGCCGATCATCAACGCGCCGGAGGTGGCCATCCTCGGCGTGTCGCGTACGAGCTGGCAGCCCGTCTACGAGAATGGCGAGTTCGTGCCGCGTTTGATGCTGCCGCTGTCGCTGTCCTACGATCACCGCGTCATCGACGGCGCGCTGGGTGCGCGCTTCACCTCGTTTCTGAGCAAGCTTTTGTCCGATACACGACGCATGCTGCTGTAGCCTGCTGCTAGTCGTTGGAGTCACACATGGCAGAAAACATCACCGTTACGCTCCCCGATATCGGGGATTTCAAGGACGTCGAAATCATCGAAGTGCTGGTCGCGCCAGGAGAAACGGTGGAGGCCGAGGCCTCGCTGCTCACCCTGGAGTCCGATAAGGCGAGTATGGAAATTCCCGCGCCGCAGGGCGGTACGGTGAAGGAACTGCTGGTCAAGGTGGGCGATCGCATCAATCAGGGCGCACCGCTCCTGACCCTCGAACCCAGTGCCGCGGCCGAAACGGCGGCGCCGGCAGATTCCAAGAGCGAAGCCGTGCCGACGTCCGAGCCGACACCCGCGGTCGAAAGCGGCGACGCCGACTTGCTGGCCGAGGTGCTGGTGCTGGGTTCCGGCCCGGGCGGCTATACGGCCGCCTTCCGTGCCGCGGACCTCGGCAAGCGCGTGATGCTGGTGGAAAAGCATGACGTGATCGGCGGCGTGTGCCTGAACGTCGGCTGCATCCCGTCCAAGGCGCTGCTGCACACCGCTCAGGTGATCAACGAGGCTGCCGAATTCGCCGAACACGGCGTGCGTTTCGGCGCGCCGAAGATCGATCTCGACGGCATCCGCGCCTACAAGGACGGCATCATCGGCAAGCTCACCGGCGGTCTCAAGCAGCTCGCCAAGCAGCGCAAGGTGGAAATCGTCCATGGCGAAGGCAAGTTCACTTCGCCCAATACGGTGTCGGTGGCAACCGCCGACGGCGCCAAGCTGATCCGTTTCGAGCAGGCCGTCATCGCGGCCGGTTCGCGCGTGGCCAAGCTGCCCTTCGTGCCCTGGGACGACCCGCGCGTGATGGACTCCACCGACGCGCTGGAGGTACAGGACGTGCCCAAGCGCCTGCTGGTCATCGGCGGCGGCATCATCGGCCTGGAAATGGCCACCGTCTATCACGCGCTGGGTGCCAAGGTGACCGTGGTCGAGTTGGCCGACGGCATTATTCCCGGAGCCGACCGCGACATCGTGCGGCCGCTGGAGAAGCGCATCAAGGCGCGCTACGAGAACGTCTTCGTCAAGACGCAGGTCACGGCCATCGAGCCGGGTAAGAAAGGGCTGTTGTGCCGTTTCGAGGGCGACAAGGCGCCGGCCGAGGATACCTTCGACCGCGTACTGGTTGCCGTCGGGCGTTCGCCCAACGGCAAGTTGATCGGCGCCGAGGCGGCCGGCGTGGAGGTGGACGAGCGCGGTTTCATCGCCGTCGACACCCAGCAACGCACCAATGTGGCGCATATCTTCGCCATCGGCGACGTGGTCGGCCAGCCGATGCTGGCGCACAAGGCGACGCATGAGGGTAAGGTCGCAGCCGAGGTCATCGCCGGGCAGAAGTCGCATTTCGACGCCCGCGCCATTCCGTCCGTGGCTTATACCGATCCGGAGGTCGCCTGGATGGGGCTGACCGAGACCGAGGCCAAGGCGCAGGGCATCGCCTACGAGAAGGGTGCGTTCCCGTGGGCGGCCAGCGGCCGTTCGCTGTCGCTGGGGCGCGATGAAGGCGTGACCAAGGTCTTGTTCGATCCCGAGACCAAGCGTGTGCTCGGTGCCGGCATCGTCGGCCCCAACGCCGGCGAGCTGATCGCCGAGGCGACGCTGGCGCTGGAGATGGATGCCGAAGCCGGCGATCTGGCGCTGACGGTGCATCCGCACCCGACGCTGTCGGAGACCTTGAACTTCGCTGCCGAGGCGGCCGAAGGCACTATCACCGATCTCTATATTCCGAAGCGCCGTTAGGGAAGCGCTGATTTATTCGCCTGAGGCGTCTGTGCTGGTCGTGAGTCTGAGATCATGAGTCATCGTCACAGTTGGGTTGATCGCCATGCAATCGAGCTTTTCGGAGTTGGAATACGCGG